>JAGNMH010000524.1 GCA_017991275.1 Acidobacteriota bacterium | reverse complement strand
ATTAAACCGCGATCCGCTGATCCTATCAATTGCCAGGTCAGGCTGGATTATTTCTCCGGCCAGACGGGCAGGCGACCCGCGCTCCAGGGAGCGCCCGCGCCTCCCAATACTTTTTCCAGTTTTGGTAGATCAACTTCCAGCAAGGATTTCAGCTTGGCCAGAGTCGCTTTGAAATCGTCAGCGGCGATGGCGTACTGGTCTTGTTGCGATTGAGTCGGACGCAACGCAGACATTCTGATCCGCTGTACGATTGTGCCGACTCGTTGATTGATTGAAGGCGGCGGGTTGTCGGTCAGTTCACGGCCTCCGCGCAAGTCTTGCAGCACTTGCTCGGCTTTGTCATCCATTGCCTTGACTTCGTTCAACAGCGCCTGATTTGAGCCGGGTGCTTCGACAGCAGCGCGCTTCATCAATCCGAGTTTGGTTTTGGCGGTTGTCGCCGCGTCGGTAGCTCCGGCGACTGCGCGTTGCAGCTTGATGACCTTCCGCTGGAATTCGGCCAGGATCGTCCGATCCTGTTGAGTCATTTTTTCAGTGCCTTCAGCGACAACGTTGAAGCTTTGCGAACCAGGCAGTGGAGTGATGACGCCGCCCACGCGCTTGGCCATGGTCACAGTGTATTTGCCTGGCATCGCAAGTTCGCCTTGCGGCCCGAAACCGCCGCCGCCACCGCCACCGAAACCGCCTCCGCCTTCACCGCCAGGAGGCAGTTGCGGCGCAGCCTGAACAATCGGTGGCGCATAACGGAAATCCCAAACCGTGCGTTGGATGCCGGGCGCCGCCGGAGCCGTCAAACGGCGCACGACTTCGCCTTTGGCGTCTGTGATAGTGAACAGCAGCGCTGGCGGCTCTTCTTCGGTTTCGTCGCGCAGTTCCTGCCGAGTCGGATATTTGATCGGTTCGTTTTTGCGTGCAGCTTCGCGTTCGGCTTGCTGGCGCTGCTGCTTTTTAGTGCGAATCGGTTCTTTTAAGTAATAAGTCACCGTAGCGCCATAAGCCGGATTCTGTGCGTAATAAGTCGAAGCTCCCTGGCTGCCGACTGTCGCCGAAGAACGCACGTACATCAGTGCATCTTTGACTGGGAACAGGTTCGAATCCTGAGCCAGCGTTTCAGTTTTCACCGCGCGCAGTGGCGAATAATCGTCCAGCACATAAAAGCCTCGACCAAACGTAGCTATGACCAGATCGTGTTCGCGTTTGTGGATGGCGATGTCGCGCACGGCGATTGTCGGCAAACCGCTTTTCAACTGAATCCACTTCGTTCCGCCATCCACTGTGAAGAAGATGCCGAACTCTGTGCCGATGAACAGCAGGTTCGGATTCACTGTGTCTTCGGCGATGGCGTAAACCGAACCGCGTTCGGGCAGATTGCCGTTAATCATCGTCCAGGTTTTGCCAGCGTCCGTGCTTTTCACCGGGTAAGGTTTGAAATCGCCGTTCTGGTGATTGTTGTAAAGCGCGTAAACCGTGTTGGTGTCGTGTTGCGAAGCCATGACTCGATGCACGTAACTGCCTTCCGGAACTTCCAAAACCTTTTCGACTTTGCGCCAGGTTTTGCCGCCATCTTCGGTGATATTGATAAGGCCGTCGTCAGTGCCGACGTAAATCAAACCTTCTTTTTTGGGCGACTCGCTTATTGTCGAAGCGTTGCCGTAAAGCGCCGTTGACTGATGTTTGGCTACGGCGTCCGGCCCCCAGATTTTGCCGAAAACCGGCAGCTTGTCTCTATCCAACCCGCGCGAAAGATCACCGCTGATGACTTTCCAATCGTCGCCGCGATTGTCGCTGCGGAAAAGTTTGTGGCCGCCGAAGTAAAGCCGCTTGCTGTTATGCGGACTTATAATCAGCGGCGAATCCCAGTTGTACCGTTGCGATTCTTCGGCTTTGCCGGGAACCGGGGCTATGCTGGTGCGCTCGCCGGTCAGTTTGTTGAATCGAACCAAACCGCCGTTCTGGCTTTCGGCGTAAATCGTGTTTGGGTCTTCAGGATCAATGCGCGAAGTGAAGCCATCGCCTCCGTTGGTGCTGAACCAGTCGGAATTCGGAATGCCAGCCACGTTGCGAGTTTTGGCTGGGCCACCCAGCGAGCTGTTATCTTGTGTTCCGCCGTAAACAAAATAAAACGGCGATTGTTGGTCAATGTCCACGTCGTAAAACTGAGCGATGGGAAGATTGCCTTTGAAATTCCAGTTCGCTGCTTTGTCTAGGCTTTCATAAACTCCGCCGTCGCAACCGACCAGCATGTAATTCGTGTTATTCGGATCAACCCAAATGGCATGATTGTCCACGTGTTTTAAGCGTTCACCCAACGGGCGCTGAGTTCTGCCGCCATCATCGGAAACCTGAAAGACTACATTCGGAATGTAAATGCGATCCACATTTTTCGGATCGGCAATGATCTGGCCGTAATACATGCCTTGAGCGATTGCCGGGCTTGTTCGTTCCCAGGTTGCGCCTTTATCGCCTGAGCGGAAAATGCCGCTGCCGGTGCCCGCAGCTTCGACCGTGGCGTAAACGACGTTGTTGTCCGCCGGAGAAATCGCCAGGCCAATGCGTCCCAAATCGCCCGCGGGTAGACCGCCACGCAGCTTTGTCCACGTAGCTCCGCCGTCAGTGGATTTGTGAATTGCGCTTTCGGGGCCGCCGTTGATGAGCGTGTAAAAGTGGCGACGACGTTGCCAGCTCGCGGCGTAAACGATGTCAGGGTTTGAAGGATCAATCACCACATCAGTCACGCCAGTGTTTTCACTGATCGAAAGCACAGCTTTCCAGGTTTTTCCGCCGTCTGTGGTTTTGTACAAACCGCGATCTCCGCCCGCCGACCACAACGGGCCTTGAGCGGCGACGTAAACCGTTTTGCCGTCTCGCGGATCAATCGCGATCTTGCCGATATGTTCTGATTTGTCCAAGCCGACTTTGCGGAAACTGCGTCCGCCGTCTTCGGATTTGTAAAGGCCATCGCCGTAACCGACGCTGCGCTGTGAGTTATGTTCGCCGGTTCCGACCCAGACGATGGAAGTGTCTTTCTGATCGAGCGCAATCGCGCCAATCGAAAACGATCCGTAGTTGTCGAATACTGGAGTCCAGGTCGTTCCAGCATTGACGGTTTTCCACACGCCGCCTGAAGCAACTGCGATGAAGTATTTAGCGCGGTCGTTCGGATCTACGGCAAAGCCATTGACGCGACCGCCTACAACAGAAGGGCCAATCGAGCGAAAGCGAAGTCCGCCAAACGTCGGCGTAGACATCGGGTCAGACGGGCGTTCCTGTCCGCCTTCGCCAGCTTGAGCGCCAGCGGGTGGGCCGCCTTGTCCGCCGCCACGACGGCCTTGAGCGTTGGCGGAAAAAAGCGCCAAAGACGACAGCGCAATGACAAGAGTTGCAATAAGAAAAACTCGACACGTTTTCAAATCAGTGTCCTCCTCAAATTTAGGGGTTAGGTTGTGAGGCTAGCGGATAAGTTCGACAGGCTTGAGCAACAATCCTTCCAGGTTGTTTTTCTCAACCGCTAGCTTGAAGTGTTCTGTCACGAAAATTCTTCTCAAAAAGATGGGGACAGTACCGCGCGCGTGAGCAAGCGGTTGGATTTCGCAGGCAGCCGCTTGCTCACGCGCGCGGTACCGCACCACTCAGGAAGCTTTTTTGACTACAGGCAACGGCGAAGTCGAAGCAGGCGCGGGTTTGCCGTCCACCGTTTTCGGCTCCATCAATTCAAGCCGGGTGCCGTCAGGATCGAAGATATTTAACTGCCGCCGTTGATTGACTCCGGTGCGAATTTCCAGCGGGCGCGTGTAGCTTTTGCGCACGGGGCTTGCTTCCAGTTGCGCCAGAGCTTTTTCAATGTCCGGCACTTCCAGGCAGATGTGGTGTTGCGAAGTGCGTTTATCCGGCGCGGGCAGGTCGGAGTAAAGCATCAACTCAATGTAATCCGGGCTGTCCGGCAAACGCATGTTGATCCACGACACGGTGTCGGTGTTGCGGGCATTGCCTCGCCAAAATTCGCTGAAGCCCAGCGTGTCGCGGTAAAAGCTCATCGCCGCCGGAACGTCTCCGATGATGATTCCCAGATGCATGATCCGCGCAGAGATACGCTGCTTGCCGATGAACTTGCCTTGTTCGCGGACTGTCCAGCCTGTCGGTTCGTATTGAGTGAATTCGACGGTGTGGCCTTCCGGGTCTTTGACATTGAAACTGGTGTTGCCGATGCGAACCTTGTTGGCTTTGTCTGGAACAGTGACACCTTTGGCTTTCAAGTATTGCCGCAACTGTTCGGCGTTGTCGGTGTAAAACGAAATGTGCCGCAGCCGGTCTTCGCCGGTTTTGTAACCCGGAAAGAGTTCGATGTATTGCTGGTCGTTGACTTTGATAAAGGTCAACGACAGCGAACCGTCGGCGTTTTTCAAATCATAAGGTTCGCCGAAGCCGAGAAAGTCTTTGTAAAACACACGCGACTTTTCAATGTCGCTGACTGCCAAAGCCATGTGTGCAACGCCCAACAACTTCGGACGTTGGGGCGGCGCAGCTTGCCAGCCGACCAGGCTGAGCGAGAGCAAAGCTGAAAGCAGAATCCTTGTAAGCATCACTTCACCTTAAGTTGCGGCCAGATATGGAGTGCGGTGGCTCGACACCGCTTTTCATTCTTAACCAAAGACTTCAGTGTACAGAAACGTTCTGCCGACGAATGCAAAAGCTGCGTCGAGCCGCAGCACTCCAAATCACTTTATTTAACCGGATTCGGCGG
>JAGNMH010000523.1 GCA_017991275.1 Acidobacteriota bacterium | reverse complement strand
GCCGTTTTGACGATCACTCCGAAAACCGTCAAGCCCAAATCCGACCGTCAACGGCTGACCGCAGCGAAGTTCACCGCTGACTTTTTTCAGAAAGGCAACGCGATCAAAACCTTCCTGGCGGACGGAAATGCAGTCGCCGAATTCACTCCGCTGGAACAGAAAACCAAGCGGTCACGACGAACCGTGACCGGCAAAAAGCTGATGGCTAATATGATCGAACTGACTCAGGACATTGACGATCTGACCGTCGAAGGCGGCGCGAAGTTCGTCGAAAGTCCGGCTGAAGGTTCAAAAGCTAGTGAACGCAACGCCACAGCCGACCGAGCCGTTTACACGGCTTCAAATCAGACTGTGGCGATGCGCGGGAAACCTCAGTTGTGGGATTCGTCTTCGCGCGCCAACGCCGACGAAATTGACGCCAACGTAGAAACCGGCGAAAGCTTTTTGCGTGGCAAAGTGCGGACGACTTATTACAGCCGGGAAAAAACCGGTGGAGCTGCTCCGTTCAAAAAGAACAAAGCTCCGGTGACGATTGCCTCTGACAGCGCGGTGGTCAAACACGGCGAAGGCGCGGCGCGCTACACCGGCAACGTCAGAGCCTGGCAGGACAACGATTTCATTCGCGCCGACAACATGGAATTGGACAACGGCGAAAAGATGCTGACGGCTTGGGGCAATGCTCAATCGGCGTTTTACGATTTCGAGCGCGAGGTGGAAAAGAATCGCAAAGAAGTCATTCCGGTTTTCGCCACAGCCGACAAGATTGTTTATACCGACGCCAACCACACTGCCCATTACGAAGGTTCGGTTAAAATCAAACAGGCGACCGATCAGATTGATTCAGCAGTTGCCGACGCAGTCATGGACGAACAACACAAACTGGTGAGGTTGACGGCGTCAAACAACGTGGTGATGACTCAACCGCAGCGCCGAGCGACGGGCGATCTGGTGGTTTACACAGCGGCGGATGACACCGCGATATTGACCGGATTAGCTGGAAAGATGGCAATGGTTGAAGATAGAGAGCGCGAAGCGACGACAAAAGGCGAAAAATTGACTCTGCATTTACGCGATGCTAGGATCGAAGCCGGTAGTGAGAGCGGCAACAAAAAGCGTGTGAAGACCACCCATCGCATACAAAATTGAACCGTTGTCAGTCACCCCAGCCCGATTCTTCAAGGGCGTAAATCAACGCGAAGTTTCCACAAGATTTTCGGCAGGCACGTTTTCAATGGAGAAGTTTCTGATGCAGGAGGAATGGAAATGGTAAGCGACGCGGTTGAACCGCAGACCAAACACGCTGACCAAATTTTTCCACCGACTGATTCTTCGACCGGTGTTGGCGCTCTGCGAGCCGAGAATTTGAAGAAATCCTACCGCCGGCGCTGCGTCGTCAACGACGTTTCGATCATCGTTCATCCCGGCGAAATCGTGGGGTTGCTGGGGCCGAACGGGGCAGGAAAAACGACTACGTTTTATATGGTCGTCGGATTGGAAGAGCCTGACAAAGGTCGAGTCTGGTTCGGGGATCAAGAAGTTACCAGGTTGCCCCTGTTCAAACGCGCGCGGCTTGGTTTGAGTTACCTGCCGCAGGAAGCATCGGTCTTTCGCAAACTGACTGTCGAACAAAACATTCTGGCGATTCTGGAAACGCTAGACCTGACACGCGAAAAGCGTCAGGATCGGCTGGAAGAATTGATCGAAGAATTTCACCTGAGCCACGTTCGTCGCAATAAAGGTTTTGCCTTATCAGGCGGCGAACGGAGACGAACTGAAATCGCCAGAATGCTGACGCTGGAACCTAAATTCGTTTTGCTGGACGAACCGTTTGCGGGAATTGACCCGATTGCAATTGACGATATTCAGCAGATCATCGCGCGATTGCGTTCGCGCGGAATCGGCATTCTGATCACCGACCACAATGTTCGCGAAGCTCTGGAAATCACGGATCGGGCTTACATCATCAGCGAAGGAAAGCTGTTCCGATCCGGAACCCCGCGCGAACTGACGGAAGATCAGGAAGTCCGAAGAGTTTACCTGGGAGAAAAGTTTAGGATGTAGTGGATAATTGATAATGAACAATTGATAGTTTTCTGTTAATTCAGACTTTCAACTCCCCATTATCAATTATCAATTATCGAAAGTTATGTCGTTCAAACAATCATTAAACGTCAACATGTCTCAGCGGCTGGTGCTGACTCCGCAATTGCGCCAGCGCATTGAGATGTTGCAGATGACCAAGCTGGAACTCAGCGATCTGGTCACTCAACAGATGGCAGAAAATCCTGTGCTGGAAGAACTGGCTCCGGATGAAGTTGCAGTGCCTGCGGATTTGGCCAACGCCGATTACACCGAAACGCCGAACGCCAAATTGAATGGCGCGGCAGAGTTACCAGAAAATCCGAACAGCAGTTTAGATTCTTTTGATCGCGGCGAGTCGTTTGTTCAATCCGAGTCTTTTTCCGACAACGGAGATTACAGCGCCGCCCCGGAAATTACCGGAGCGAATCAGCCCACAGGCGAAGCAATGGAATTCGATGGCGGCGAAGCTCGTGAAGCCGAAGTCGGAGACCGCGATTCGTTCAGTGAAATTGATTTCGGCACCACTTTTGAAGAATACCTTGATCCGGGTTACCGCACCCGCGAAACCGAAAGCGGAGGCGATGACAAACCCGGCTTTGAACATTTTCTGTCTTCGGGGACGAACCTGTCAGAATACCTGAACTGGCAATTGCGAATGACAATCGCCGAACCGGAAGTTCTGGCCGCTGCAGAAGCCATCATCGGCAATCTGAACGATGACGGTTTTCTGGATTGGCCGCTGGAAGAGGTTGCACGATTTGGAGACTGGTCAATCGAAACGGTTGAAAAAGGACTAGGGATTGTTCAGCAGTTGGACCCGACCGGAGTCGGCGCTCGTAACTTGCAAGAATGTCTGCTGCTCCAACTGAACTATTTTGGTTACGGCGACCGACTGGCAGCGCGACTTGTCAGCGATCACATACACAAACTTCATCATCACAAATGGCCGGAACTGGCCAAAGAACTCGGCACGACGGTTGAAAACATCGCTCAGGAAATGAAGCTTATTCGACAGTTGGAGCCAAAACCCGGACGCAAATACGCGCCGCCTTCGACTCATTACGTAGAGCCGGAGGTTTACATTGAAAAGTTCGACGACGATTACATCATTCGTTTCAACGACGACGGTCTGCCTCAGCTTCGCATCAATCGCCAATACCGCCAGATGCTGGAAAACAAAGAAACCTCCAAAGAAACGCGCGATTACATCAAAGACAAATTTCGCTCGGCGGTTGATCTGCTCAAAAACATCGAACACCGCAAACAGACGATTTACAAAGTTTGTGAACGTATTGTCGAACGCCAGCGCGACTTTCTGGATAAAGGCGTTGATTTCATCAAACCGATGATGCTGAAAGACATTTCAGAAGACATTGGCATGCATCTATCCACCGTTTCCCGCGTCGTCAATAAAAAGTACGCCCACACCCCGCAAGGCGTAATTGAACTCCGCCGCTTTTTCACCGAAGGCATGACCAACGACGACGGCGAAGAAGTTTCGACCAGGATCATCAAACTCAAGATTAAAAAGATGATCGAAGCCGAAGACCCGCATTCGCCAATGACCGACGACCAGATCGCAGACATTCTGGCCAAAGAAGGTCAAAAGCTTTCGCGTCGCACCGTCGCCAAGTACCGCGACCAAATGAAAATCGCAGGTTCGCGCGAACGGCGGCAAGTTGTTTGATCGCGGATCGCGGATTGCGGATTGCGGATTCGGAGAAACCCGGCTAACGGCTTTCTTCAAAAATAGAATCCGCAATCCGCAATCCGCAATCCGCACTTTGAAAAGGAATATCGGGATGAAAGTTGAATACACAGGACGAAATTTCACCATCTCTCCGGCCATCAAAAAACATATCAACGATCACTTTAAGAAACTGAACACGCTGCTGAACGGAGCCAGTCACGCTCATGTCATCTTGACCGTCGGCAGGCATCACAGGAACGTTGCCGAAATTGTAGTCAACTGGCAAGACCGTTCACTGACCAGCAAAGCCGACACAACGGATATGTATGTTTCAGCGTCGCAGGCGATTGACAAACTGAACAAGCAGGTAATCAAGCTCAAAGGCAAAATTGTTGATCGTTCTCATCACGCCAAACCGGCCAAATCCACTGCGCCCAGCCCGCTGCCTCCGGTCGAAGCGGAAAAAGACGCTCCGCGCATCATTCGTTCCCGCCGTTATTCGATCAAACCCATGACTGCCGAAGAAGCAGTGCTGATTGTCGAAGAATCCGCCGACCAGTTTCTGGTCTTCCGCGATGCTGACACAGACCGCATCGGTGTGATTTACAAACGAAAGGATGGAAATTACGGGCTGATTGAACCCTAACGGTTGTCGGTGGCTGGTGGCCGGTAGCCGGTTTTTGCCGCTACCGACTACCGACTACCGACTACCGACTACCGACAATGACTCCGCAACTCATCATCATCACAGGCTTAAGCGGCTCAGGAATGTCTTCGGCGATGAACGTCTTTGAAGACCTGGGTTACTTTTGCGTGGATAATCTGCCGGTGCAATTGATTCCCAGCTTCGTTCAACTTTTCGAGCGCAAGGAATTTGGAGTCACACGCGCGGCGCTGGGTTTGAACATCCGCGATGCTGAGTTTGTGAAGGACTTTCCGCAGGTCTATGCCCAGCTTCGAGCGCGCGGAGAC
>JAGNMH010000522.1 GCA_017991275.1 Acidobacteriota bacterium | reverse complement strand
GGCCAGACCGATTTCAGCCGACATTGGCGGCGCGTTGTTTGCCGATGGAGCTGGAGCTTTTTCAGTCGTGGGCGCTTTGCCGCTTGCCGATGGTTATTCGACGACGTTCCGCAACTTCGATCTGCAAGGTCAGAAAGTGACGCTTAAACAGTTGAAAGTCACTGGTTCGGAAAAAATTACAGTTCCGGCTGGGAGCTTTGACACCTTCAAAGTCGAAATCACTTCGGCGGAAGGCGATCCAGGCAAAATCACAATCTGGATTGCCAAAACCAATCGCAACCTGATCAAAACAGTCGCCGTCGTTCCGTCAAACGGCGCGGTGATCACTTCGGAGTTAGTGCAATAAGTTCACAGTAAGTTCAGAGTTCACGCTTCAGCGTGTCGGCAGGTGCTTCGACACGCTGAAGCGTGAACTCTGAGCGGGAGACAAGCAATGGCCGTTTACGGGCAAACCTATAAATCTTACGAAGGTCAGTTGACGCCGTCGTGGTCGCGGTTTCTGGTGATTCCGCGATACGCCTATCAAGACCTTTTCAAATACACGCTGTTCGTCGTTTTGTACGTGGTGTGTTTTGTTCCGCCGCTGATTTTTGCCACGATCATTTACCTGCATCACAACGCGGCTGCGCTGGCGATTTTTGGCATCAGCGGGGGAGACATTGTTCCGATCAACGGGATGTTCTTTTCGATCCTGACAGGCATTCAAACTTCGCTGGCGTTTATATTCACAGTCATTATCGGGCCGGTTTTGATTTCGCGAGACCTGGCGAACAACGGCCTGCCGCTTTATTTGTGCCGCCCGTTCACGCGGTTTGAATACGTTCTGGGCAAAGCCTCTGTGTTGTTGATCCTGCTTTCATCCATCACCTGGATTCCAGATGTGTTGCTGTTTTTGTTTCAGGCTTATCTGGAAGGCGGCGGCTGGCTTGCCAGCAACTTGTGGATGCTTTACGCGATTCTGGTGGTTTGTCTGGCGTGGATTGTGATGCTGACGTTGCTGGCAATGGCGTTTTCGGCATGGGTTAAATGGAGAACGGCGGCCAGCGCGGCGTTGTTTGCCATCTTCATCATTCCAACGCCGATTGGTTTTGCGGTTCAGGGAATCCTGCATTCCAACAAAGGTCATCTGTTGAACGTGGCCATCGCGCTGAATGTTATGACCCAGGAACTGTTCCGGCTCAGGGAAGACATCAGCATTGATGACAGTGACTTTTTCTTTTCTTACGGCGAAGCGTGGATGGTCTTTTTCGCATACGCCGCGCTGTGTTTGTACATGCTTTGGCGCAAAGTGCGCGCTTACGAGGTGGTATCCTGATGGAAGCTCAAATCTCGAATCCCAAATCTCAGGTTCCTGTTCGTGAACCGCAGTTTGTTGGATCAGCGCAGGAAACGATTGATCCGCATCAACTGATTGTCTTCCGCGACGTATCGAAGTTTTACGGTGAGATTCTGGGCGTCAACCGCGTCAATCTGACCATTGCGCCGGGCATTACTTCGCTGGTTGGGCCGAATGGTTCGGGCAAAACCACGCTGATGAATCTGATGACCGGATTGATCCAGCCGACTCGCGGAGACATTCGCGTGCTTGGCGTCGCCCCCGACGATCCACAGCGAATGTTCAGTTTTATGGGTTATTGCGGTCAGTTCGATTCCTTTCCGAGAGGGATGACCGGCTTCGATTTCATCTATTCGTTTCTGCTGGTTGACGGTTATCCGAAGAAAGAAGCCGAAGCGATGACCTGGCGAGCCATAGAACGAGTTGACTTGGTTGAGGCCGCCCACCGCAAAGTTGCTGCTTACAGCAAAGGCATGCGCCAGCGCATTCGTCTGGCTCAATCCATTGCTCACGATCCGTCAGTAATCATTCTGGACGAGCCGCTGAACGGACTTGATCCGATGGCGCGGGACGAAACCAAACGGCTGTTCCGCCAACTGGCCAAAGATGGGCTGCACCTGATTATCTCCAGCCACATCCTGCACGAACTGGAAGAAATGTCCGACACCATCGTGCTGATCAACAATGGTTACATTCTGGCCGAAGGCGGAGTCAGCAGTGTCCGCGAAGAAAAGATGGAAGAGCATCCGATGCAAATCATGATTCGCTGCGACCGTCCGGCTGAATTCGCTTCCAAAGTGTTTGCCAGCGATTCCGTCGTCGAAGCTCAACTGCACGAAGACAAACACGGGCTATTCATCAAAACGCGCAACGCCGATGCGTTTTACTTGCTGCTGAACCGTATGGCTGCCGAAGAAGGTTTCAACGTCGAAACGGTTGCGCCAGTGGATGACAATTTGAATGCTGTTTACCATTACCTGATCGGATCGAGTGGAGGAGGCCAGGCATGAGTTCAATAGCCGAAACCGCGGCAAAGCCCGCAACAACAAATCTTCAGTGGGGAATGTGGTGGCGACAGGTGTGCGCAATTCTGCGAATGGAAGTGAAGAAAAATTTCTGGGGCAAACGCGCCTTGCTGATTTACGTCTTCGCGGCGATTCCGGTGCTGGTCATGTTCTTGCTGACTTTCGCCGATACGGATGCCGCCAACGACATCAACAAGTTCTGGCCGTCAGCACAGGAAATTTTCGCCAACATCTTCGAGGCATTGATCCTGCGAACGATGGTCTTTTTCGGCTGCGCTTGGATTTTCATGAATCTGTTTCGCGGCGAAGTCGTGGATAAAAGCCTGCACTATTACTTCCTTTCGTCGCTGCGCCGCGAAGTGCTGGTTGCCGGAAAATACTTTTCGGGTTTGGTGACTTCGGTTATTCTGTTTTCGTTGACGACGGCTGGTTCACTGTTCTTTTTGTATTGGGCGCGCGATTACCCGGCAAACGTCAATTACCTTTTCGACGGCCCCGGATTGAGACAATGCCTGATATATCTTGGCGTTACGATTCTGGGCTGCATAGGTTACGGCGCGGTTTTTATGTTCATCGGATTGTTCTTCCGCAATCCGATCATCCCGGCGCTGGTGGTTTATTTTTGGGAATGGCTGAATTTTCTGCTGCCGCCAGTTTTGAAAAAAATCAGCATCATTCATTACCTGCACACGCTGGCTCCTGTGCCAATTAACGAAGGGCCGATGGCAACAGTTGTTGCGGCAACTTCGCCGTGGCTGGCGGTGCCAAGCTTGTTGATCTTCACGGCAATCGTGCTGGCTCTGGCTGCGGTGAAAATCCGCCGCCACGAAATCAGCTACGGCACTGAATAATAGTACGTAGTCCCGCCTTCAGGCGGAATGTCTTGGCAGTCACGCCCGTTTCGCCTGAGGGTTGGACTACACGTGAGCAAAGAGGAATTTTATGAGCGCAATTGGTTCAATCGGTTGGATAGATTTGACGGTCGAAAATGCCGATCAGGTCAAAGACTTTTACGCCGCTGTCACCGGCTGGCAGCCTTCGGGTCTGGATATGGGTGATTACAGCGATTACGTCATGAGCACGCCGGAAACCAACGAAGGAGTTTCCGGCGTTTGTCACGCGCGCGGATCGAATGCCGGATTACCGCCGGTCTGGCTGATTTACATCAACGTCGCCGACATCGAACAGAGCCTGGCCAAATGCGTCGAACTCGGCGGTGCGGCCATCACGCCAATCAAGAATTACGGCGGGCAAGGGCGATATTGCATTATCCGCGATCCTGCCGGGGCGCACTGCGCGCTATATCAATCTCTAAAGCAGGAATAATCTCAATTCGTCCTGATTTGGAGCACGACGGCTCGCCGCCGCTTTGGCGTTAATTGAAAAGCCACTCCGCATCACCATTCAGTCTGTAGCGAACGAAAAGCTGCACCGAGTTGCAGCACTCCATACATTAGCCCGCGCCGATTCCCCAATCGCGCAACACGTCTTCGGTATGCTGCCCCGTAGCTGGCGGGGCCGATTGAATTTCGGGCGCAGTGCGGCTGAATCGCGGAGCCGGCGCAGGCTGAATAACTCCATCCAGTTCGATAAAAGTCTGGCGAGCCACGTTGTGCGGGTGCTGCGGCGCTTCGTCCAGATCAAGTACTGGCGCAAAGCAAACATCAGTTCCTTCCATCAACGCACACCATTCGTCGCGCGCTTTGGTTTTGATGACCGCAGCGAGTTTGGCTTTAAGCTCCGGCCATTTTTTGAAATCCATCTGAGCCTGAAAGTCTGGATCGGTGATGCCAGTCTTTTCCAGCAACAACGCATAAAACTGAGGTTCGATGGAACCAATCGCCACAAACTTGCCGTCGGCGCATTCATAACTTCCGTAAAAGTGCGCGCCGCCATCCAGCAAATTCACGCCGCGTTTGCTGCTCCAATGTCCGGCGGCTTTGCGACCATAAATGATCGCCATCAACGCCGAAGCTCCATCGGTCATGGCCGCATCAATCACCTGGCCTTTGCCGGATTGTCCGGCTTCCAGCAAGGCGCAAACGATGCCAAAAGCCAGCATCATTCCGCCGCCGCCAAAGTCTCCGATCATATTTAGCGGAGGCACTGGCGGAGCATCCGGTCGCCCAATCGCGTGCAGCACTCCGGTCAGCGCAATGTAGTTGATGTCGTGTCCGGCGGCGGCGGCCAGCGGCCCAAATTGCCCCCAGCCGGTCATTCGTCCGAAAATCAATTTCGGGTTCCGAGCCAGACAAACCTCCGGCCCCAATCCGAACCGCTCCATCACGCCGGGACGAAAACCTTCAACCAGGGCGTCGGCTTTTTCGATCAGTTTCAACGCTGTTTTAACTCCTTCGGGAGTTTTCAGATCAAGCGCCACCGAACGT
>JAGNMH010000020.1 GCA_017991275.1 Acidobacteriota bacterium | reverse complement strand
TCGGCTATTTTGGGAGACCATTTGGCAAAAATGCTGTCTGAAAGCGAATCGTTATCAGTTGAGGAGCGTTTGGAGCGGCGTTATCAGAAGTTTCGTGCGATGGGGAAGGCTGAAGGGTAGTCTAAGCTCCTATCTTACTATAATTTAGCGAGATTGTCGGCGCGCCGACAATCTCGCTAAATATGTTTAGAATGGAATATTTTCGTCGCCTTCGCCGCCATCTGATGAAGGTGGCGCGCTTTGTCTTTGAGCCGGTGGGGATTGTTGATATGAAGACTGAGAGCCACCACCATCGCCATCGCCACGGGGGCCAAGAAACTGAACGTCCGTTGCCCTGACTTCCAGTGAGGTCCTGCGATTGCCATCTCTGTCAGTATATTCCTGCTGAGACAGTCTGCCTTCAATATAAGCCTGTCTGCCTTTTGATAAGTATTGATTCGCGGCCTCAGCCTGCTTACCCCAGACATTGATTTTGAACCATATGGTCGCGTCTTGGTATTCACCCGACTTGTCTTTCTTTCTTTCAGTTGTTGCCATAGAGAAGCTGCATACAGCAGTGCCATCCGGCAGGTATCTGATTTCGGGGTCTTTGCCCAAGTACCCCACAATAACAATTTTGTTAAACGAAGCCATTTTTTTTCTCCCAAGGTTAAGGTATTAAACGGTGAATGGATTGCTGTCTCACGCGTGTTACTGATAAACTATAAGCCGAGTCAGCAATTACATCTTCAAAGGCTGTTCGAGCATTTTCTGACGTGGGGAGTATAGTCCTTCCCCCTTATTGCGTAAACGCATTTCAAAAAACAGTTTGGCTTATGCTTCGATTCCTAAACATCGCAAATTTTGCGTTGATAGACAGCTTACAAATCGAGTTTCAGTCTGGGTTAAATGTGCTCAGCGGTGAAACAGGTTCAGGCAAATCAATCATCATTGACGCTCTAGGGCTTCTTTTGGGAGAAAGAGGCTCAGCCGAAATGATACGAACCGGCGAAGAGCGCGCCTATGTCGAGGGCGTTTTTGATTTCCATGGCAACAAACCATTAGTTCAGTTGATCGCCGAATCTGGTATTGAAGCTTCTGAAGAAGAATTGATTGTCAGGCGCGAAGTGAATTCATCAGGTCGTGGTCGTGTTTTCATAAACGATCAGGTTGCGACACTCGGCTTTTTGAAAGCCATACAACCCCATATTGTGGACATTCATGGGCAGGGAGATCAGCAAAGCCTGCTTTCTTCGGAAACGCACTTGAACCTGCTTGATGCTTTTGCCGAAGCGATACCATTACGTTTCAAGCTTTCTCAAGCTTATGACGAGATTTTGCGATTGCTGAAAGAACTGGAGGAGAACCGTCAAAGCGAATCCGAGCGATTAAAGTCACTGGATATGATTGAGTTTCAGCTTTCGGAGATTGAGCAGGCAGGTCTTTCGGAATCTGAAGACGTTGAGCTTGAGGCCGAAAGAAACAAGCTGGCCAATTCTGAAAAATTGGCGGCCCTTAGCCTGGAAGTTTATCAGTGCTTGTATGAAGACGAGAACTCGGCTCAATCTCGTTTGGCTGCGGCTCAAAAACGCATGAATGAATTGGTGGAACTGGATGCCAGTTTTGCCTATCAGCTTGAACAACTTTCCAGTGCTAAGTACATTCTGGATGATGTAGCTTTTGCGGTTAGCGAATACACGGACGGAATTCAGGCCTCGCCTGTCAGATTGCAGTTTGTTGAAGACCGTTTGGCAGACATTCGCCGCTTGAAGCGAAAATATGGTGGTTCGGTGAGCGAGATTTTGGCTGTTGGCGACAAACTGCTTGAACAAAAGAGTCACCTCTTGCATAGTGAGGAGCACGGCAAAGAGATTGTTGCGAAGCTGAAAACTGCTGTTGGAAACTATCAAAAAATCGCTGCTGAAGTCAGCGAGTTGCGACGGCAAGCAGCTCCAAAGTTCGAGCGAGCAATTTCCAAAGAGCTATCTGCTGTGGCTTTGGGTTCTGCAAGGTTTTCAGTTCAGTTCACAAATCAGGAAAGCGGGCAGGTAGCGGTAAGAATCAGCGAGCTTTCGGGATTGAGCACAGACGGAATTAGCCGTAATGGCAAAGAATCTGCGGAATTCTTTTTCACTGCCAATACCGGCGAAGATATAAAATCCTTAAAATCAGTAGCTTCCGGCGGAGAGTTGTCAAGGTTGATGTTGGTTTTGAAGACTGTTACTGCTCCGACTCTTTTTCCAAGAACTCTGATTTTTGATGAAATTGATGCTGGAATCGGTGGCAGAGTCGCCGAAGCAGTAGGGCAAAGGCTGAAACGACTGGCTAAAACCAATCAGGTTTTGTGCATCACTCATCAGCCGCAGATTGCAAGATACGCTGATACTCATTTTTTGATTACCAAAGAGCTTAATGAAAAGCGCACTGTCACACGACTGGCTTGCTTGGACGAAGATGGCAGAATTGATGAATTAGTCAGAATGATCGGCGGTTCAACGGCTACTATTGCCGCCAGAAAGCATGCTCGTGAGCTGCTTCAGTCACAGTAATTTTCGACAACGATATGAGCAAGAAGCTTTATTTAGAAACACATGGCTGTCAGATGAATGCGCATGACAGTGAAAAAGCCGCATTTGCCTTGTCTGGTTCCGGTTATGAGTTGACCTCAGCACCGGGTGACGCTGATCTGATTCTGCTAAACACCTGTATGGTCAGAGAAAAAGCTGCACGGAAGGTTTATTCAAGAATTACAGAGTTAAAGCGTGAATCCAAGATCAAAAATTCCAGGCCGATATTTGGAGTGATGGGGTGTGTCGCTCAGGCAGAAGCCGAAAGAATGTTTGACCGTAGTAAAGACATTCGTTTGGTTTTAGGAACTCAAGCTATTGGCAAGCTCCCCGATCTAATTACTCAACTTGAGCAAGGATTCAATAAAGCAATTGATATTCGACTGACAAAAAATGCAGAGTTTTTCGAGCTTGATGCTGATGTTAGGCGGACAGAGCATGTGGCTTACATCACTATTACTGAAGGCTGTAACAAATTTTGCTCATTTTGTATCGTTCCATTTACCAGAGGCAGAGAGCGAAGTCGCCCGGCAGATAAAATTCTTGCTGAAGCTCAAAGCTTGGCAAAGCAAGGATTCAAAGAAGTCCAACTGCTTGGTCAAAATGTGAATAGTTACGGGTTGAGCGGACGTTATCACGGCAATGACAGTAGCTTAATTGATGAAGTATCAGGTGAAGTTACGTTCGTTAAGTTATTGGAAAGTCTGGCTAAAGAGAGCGGCATTCCACGAATTAAATTTACGACTTCATATCCCAGAGACTTCGATCAGGAAGTAGTTAAAGTAATAGATGAACATGATAATCTTTGCGAATGGATTCATCTGCCTGTTCAATCCGGAAGCAACAGAATTTTGCGGGCGATGAGGCGCGGGTATACGCGAGAAGAGTATTTTGAAAAGATCGGTTTCATCAAAAATGCGAAGAAAGACATTTCGATTACCGGCGACATCATCGTCGGCTTCCCTGGCGAGACCGAAGAAGATTTCGATGAAACTCTAAGCTTGGTGGCGGAGGTCGGATATGACGGTTTGTACATTTTCAAATACTCTCCGCGCCCGAACACACCTGCTGCTGCCTACTCTGATTCTGTCCCTGAAGAAGTTAAAACGGAGCGATTCGTCAGGCTTCAGGAATTGCAGCGCCGAGTTCAAATGCAAAGGTATAGCCGATTGAAAGGCAAAATAGTTGAAGTGTTAGTTGAAGGTGAAAGCGTGCGTTCTGCTGATGATTGTTACGGCCACACTCGGTGCAGCAAAGTCATCAATTTCCCTGGCCAGAAAAATTTGATTGGCACTCTTGTCAACGTCAGAGTGACTGAGGCAAAACAAAACAGCCTTTATGGCGAGATGGTGTAAAGCCTGAAAAAAGATGAGTGAGGGTTGAAATGGAAAAAGAAGTAAAAATTCGCGGGCTGTTAATTGACCCGACGACGAATTCTCCGGTTGTCTTGCTGAAAGACGTGTCCAGTGATGTGATGTTGCCAATTTGGGTCGGGCCTTATGAAGCCAACTCCATTGCATCCGAAATCGAAAAATTGCCTTCGTTGCGACCAATGACTCATGATTTGATAAAAAATATCATCAGACAAATGGGCGGAATTGTTAATCGTGTAGTCGTTACTGACCTAAAGGACAGCACTTTTTTTGCGGTAATTGAGATTGCGGCTGCTGAGCAAATTGTTCTGATAGATGCCAGACCCAGTGATGCAATTGCTTTGGCTTTGCGTGTGGACTGTCCGATTTACGTAAAAGAGTCAGTTCTGGAGTCGTCGCGGGTTGAAGGTATTAGTCAGGTGATAGATGAAGACGATGATGATTTTGATGAAGAGATCGAATGGCCTGAAGAGTTGGATGATGTCAGCGATTATAAAATGTGACGGCAAAGGAGTAAGGCCTTCATCACATATGGAGAAAAATTGCGAGTGATAAAAATTGCCATCACCAACCAGAAAGGCGGAGTAGGGAAAACTACCACTGCCATTAATCTTGCTGCCGCACTTGCCAGGCAAGGGAAAAGGGTTTTATTGGCAGACCTTGACCCACAGGCCAACAGCACAATTTCATTTTTGAGTCAGGATGAAATCACTTATTCGATTTATGATTTGTTAACGGAGTCCGATATTCGTTTCAGTGATGTCGTAAAAAAGTCCAAGGTCGAGAATCTTGATTTGCTTCCTTCGCGCATCAATTTAGCAAAGTTAGAAGGTAAGCTGGTTGGAGAACTTGACGGCCCATTTCGACTTAAAGACAGAATTGATCCATTCACGACCAACTATGATGTTGTAATTATTGATACCCCTCCTACTCTAGGGCTGATAACTGTTAATGCTTTGGTGGCCTCAACCCATTTGATTATCCCTATTCAATCTTCTTATTTTGCTCTTGAAGGAACAGACGATTTGCTTGAAACAATCGAAAGAATAAAAGCTAGACCTAATCCTCAACTTGAGGTATTGGGGGTTGTAGTGACACTTCATGATAGGAGAACTACTTTATCTCGCGATATTTACGATCAGATATGTAATGTATTTGGTGATAAAGTTTTTGATACTACAATTTCTAAATCTGTTAGGTTGGAGGAAAGCCCAGCTTACCGTGAATCTATTTTTACATTTGCTCCAACCTCAAGCGGGGCAACCGAATATGCCAGCTTGTGTAATGAGGTGATAAGACGTGTCAATTAAAAGAGGATTGCCAACAACTTTGAAGATGAGGCACGACCGCCATTATGTGGAGGAGCTATCGGCTTTGCGTGGCGCTCCGATTGGAAAAATGATTGCTGTTGAAAAGCTTCAGCCAAATCCGCAGCAGCCGCGGGTTGATATGGGCGATCTTGAAGATTTGATTGCTTCGATCAAAGAGAAGGGAATTCTTGAGCCATTACTGGTTCGCCCGTCTGATGTCGGCGGCAGATACATGATTATCTCAGGTGAGCGACGTTACCGTGCCGCGCTTGAAGC
The DNA here is from genome assembly GCA_017991275.1 of Acidobacteriota bacterium. Taxonomy (GTDB): domain Bacteria; phylum Acidobacteriota; class Blastocatellia; order RBC074; family RBC074; genus RBC074. The sequence continues at coordinate 12,429 of JAGNMH010000020.1, read as the reverse complement.
TGAGTTGCGCGAAGTTCCTTGTATTGAGATGGATGTTGACGAGCGCAACGTCGCCGAGATTGCGTTGATTGAAAACCTTCAAAGGAAAGATTTGACAGCTTATGAAGAAGCTGAAGGTTTTTTGGCTTTGATTGAACGCTTTGGTTACACCCACGAAGAAGTCGCGAAGAAGATTGGCAAATCTCGGTCATCTATCACTGAAGCTCTTTCGATTGCAGCCATTCCGGCTGATGTGCGCGACAAATGCCGAGCCGAAAGCATTAACTCTAAATCCCTGCTGCTTCAGGTTGCGCGTCAGTCCGATCACGATTCAATGATTAACTTTGTTCAGCGCATTGCTTCGCAGGGGATGAACAGAGATGAAGCTCGCCAGGCAAGAAAGAATAAACAAGTCCGTGCTCAGCCGTTCGTTTACAGATTTCAATCGCCAGGCAAAGATTTCAGCATTGAGGTTAAATTCAGACGCTCGTCTGTCGAACACGATGAATTGGTCAGGGCAGTCAGAACAGCGCTTGAAGAACTGGGCAAGATTGAACAGTCCCCCGCCAAAAATAATTCCTGAAAATTTGCCTGTTTAACTCTGTTATTGGACTCGCTGGCAGTGGTGAACAGCGCTTGTACGTTTTTATTTTGAAAGGAATTCAAAATGCTTTTCGGTTTAACCAGATTAGCGCGGCAAGCACCGCAGACGTCTTTCGCCATTTTGTTTGTTTTATGTGCCACGTTAGTATTTTTGGCTCCGAAGGGATGGCGGGTCTTCGGGCAAAGCGGTGTGGTTACGGTTTCCGCCGCCAGTTTTGGACCAGATTTGACGCCAGATGGGATTGCATCGGCTTTTGGAGCCAAGCTAGCGACCCAGTTTTTATCAGCAACAACATTGCCTCTGCCAACCAATCTTGGTGGGACAACTGTTCGCGTCAATGGGCAATTGGCGTCGCTCTTCTTTGTTTCGCCAAATCAGGTTAACTACCTGATCCCAAGTGTCACTCCGCCTGGCAATCAACCCGTCGTTGTTACCGCAGGGGACGGGACTGTTACTACTGGAACTGTTCAGGTCAGCGGTGCGGCCCCTGCCATTTTTACCGTCAACTCCAACGGCAGCGGATTTCCGGCAGCGGTGCTGTTGCGCGTCAAACCCAATGGCACGCAGCTTTTCGATGTAGCCAGCAAGCCGATTGATTTCGGGCCGGCCGATGACCGATTGTTTTTGATTTTGTACTTATGCGGCGTCAGGCTGTCGCCCAATTCCACGTTAGTAGTGATTGGTGGCACTACGATTACGCCTGGATTTGTCGGAGCTTCGGGCGAGTTCGTCGGACTGGATCAAATCAATGTCGAACTGCCTCGCTCGCTCAGCGGTCGTGGCCGAGTGTCGCTGGTTGTTACGGTCAACAACTCAATTACTTCGAACTCTACTATTTTGGAATTTGGCGGGATACCACCAACACCGACACCGACTCCCTCTCCAACTCCGACTCCCACTCCGACGCCCACACCAACGCCAACGCCAACTCCAACTCCGACTCCGATGGCCGCGCCGCAAATTAACAGTATCAATCCGGGAACTGCCTTGGCTGGTCAGGAGATGACAATTCAAGGGAGCGGTTTTTCTACGTCACTGACTGATAATCAAGTGACGCTTGTGGATGGTCAGGGTAATGAGGTTGTAGCCCAGATGACTGCTGCAACAGGGACTCAAATCAAGGCGTTGGTTCCCTTTGGGGCAGCCACAGGAGCTGTGCGGGTTCGCACGTCACAAGGTGAAGCTGTCAGCAACACGCCGGTTAATTTGAGAACTTCAGTTAGCGGATTTATCGAAGAAGTCTCCACTCAACCGAATGGCCAGATTGCACGATTGCCCATATCCAATATCACCGTTCGCATACAGCCACCGACTGGAGCGGCTATCACGCAGAAAACCGGCGCGGATGGGTCGTTCGTGCTGGCAGATGCTCCGCCAGGTTTGAATTTCATCGTGATTGATACAAGCACAGCGGCGCTGTCTTACCCTGCTCGAACAATCAAACTGAATGTGCTGGCGAATCGCGACAATCAATTCCCGACTTCGATTGAAATGCAGAGCGTCACTGCCACTGGTCAGAACTCGCTGGCGGTTCCGAACGGAGCGCAAGGAGGAAACGGAGCCATAATCACAATCAATCAGGGCGGAGGTTTGGCGACGACATTTGGTTTTCCTGCTGGCTGTCGGGTCACGCAACCGCCCAGCGAGACAACTGGCCGCATCGCTGTTTCTGTTTTCAATTCAGGTCGAGCGCCCGCCGCCATGCCTGTCGGTTATTTCAGCACGGGGATTGCGCAACTTTCCCCGTTTGGCGCGCAAATGAGTCCGCGCGGCACTTTGCGCCTGCCTAACCCTGAGAACCTTCCATCAAGTGCTGTGCTCAAGCTGTTTCGTTACGACCAGCCAACGCAGGGAACTCCGAATACAAATCAATTGGCTGTCTTCAATGAAGTCGGTACGGCGCAGGTTGGCAATTCCGGTCAAATCGAAGTCTTTGAAAACAATGCGGGTAACGGCATCACGCAGACGACTTTTTATTTTGCTTCGCCGCTTTATCCGTTGGCGCGCGTCTCAGGAAAAGTCGTGTCCAGTGACGGACGCCCCGTCACACACGCGCTGGTTCAGACGCGAGGTCAAAGTGTCTTCACTGGCAATGACGGAATGTTCACGCTCGAAAACATTCCGGTGATTAAGACTGGAGACAGCGTGCTGCTGGACATAAACTATCAACGTCCGGATCGAATAGTTGATCGCGCTCAACGCGGGCCGGTTTCCATCAGCGCCAATGGCAATGTCACCCTCAACACAGATATTGTTTTGACTGGGCGAACCACAGCAACTCAACCTTTGGTATTGGCGCCGACGCGGTTGACGGTCAACGAAAACCAGTTGCTTGATTTCAGCTTTGTGGCCGCCAGTCAGCCAACGCCAAATCAGACCATCACGGTCGCGACCAGCGGAGTTTCTTTCGCATCTGTTTTAGCCGCCGGCAATGAGGTTTATAAGTTGCGGCTGTCTCCTGCAATTAATACTGAAGGCGAATACTTGCTTAACATCACGGCAACAAACGGCGCTGGACTGAAATTCATTCATACGATTTCGGTGCGTGTGCGTAAACCGCCTGGAAATGCGCCAACGGCGAACGATCAATCGTTTGTTACTCAGCAAAACACCGCCGTCTCTTTCACCCTAACGGGGGCTGACCCTTTGTCACGGTTGTTGCAGTTTATCTTCCTGACTGGGGCGACAGCCAACGGATCAATTGGCGGCAACAACCCGGACATTATTTACACTCCGGCAGGGGCTTTCACTCGTGTGGATGCCTTGCAATATCGAGCCGTGGTTACCAACACAGCTATTCAGAGCGAGCCATCGCTGGTTTATGTGATTGTCAGGTGACAGGGGAATTGTAAACAGCAGAAAGCTCGCGTTTGCTTCTTTGAATTATGTGAGAAGAGTTTTGATCTCGGCCAGCTTTTATATGGTCGTGGTCTCTAACAGCATCTCTTTTCTATGGTTAGTGCAAGGAGGTTTTATGAGGTATTTCCGCTTATCTCGGCGTTTATTTCTTAGCCTGCTGGTCATCGTTGTAATCGGATTTACTTTCTTACTAATCAGGCCGCAACACGTGCAAGGCCTACAGAACGTCATCACTACTGTCTCAGCCGCAAGTTTTACTGCTGAATTGTCAGCAGAGGGAATAGCAGCTGGCTTTGGTGCAAAGCTCGCAACGCGGTTGGAAGTTGCAAGCACGCTGCCTTTGCCTACGAATCTTGCGGGAACAACCGTCAAGGTCGGCAATCAACTTGCACCGCTCTTCTTTGTTTCGCCAGGGCAAATCAACTATCAAATACCTGCAGGCTCACCGGCAGGCAATCTGCAAGTAACTGTCACGTCCGGGGATGGAACCGTCTCGACTGGCACTGTGATGGTCAGCAATGTTGCGCCTGCTATTTTCACCGCCAATTCCAGTGGAACGGGATTGCCCGCTGCCGTGTTGCTTAGAGTCGCTGCAAGCGGTCAGCAAACTTTTGAGCGGGTTGACCAGCCACTTGTTTTCAATCAAACCACAGACCGATTATTTTTGCTGCTTTATCTGAGCGGCGTTCGGGCATCTGCGCCGGGCACAGTAAAGGCGTTAATCGCTGGGAATGAGCTGCCGACGGAGTTCGTCGCCGCGCCAGGCTTTGTTGGATTGGATCAGGTAAATGTGGAATTGCCCGGTTACCTGAGCGGGCGTGGTCGTGTTGCGCTACAAATCAAGGCAGGGACTGCTCTGTCCAACGCCGTAGAGATCGAGATGGGGGGGCCGGACTTGCGCGCAGCGACAACGACGACTGTTACTTCATCGGCCAACCCCGCCGTCGCCGGGCAAGAAGTCGCCTTTACCGTTCGCATTAACGCCCCCGGCAATTCCAGGATTCCCAGTGGCAACGTCATGCTGACCGAAAATGGGGTGATGGTAGGAAAGAAACCACTCGATAACGCAGGGCAGGCCTCGTTTGCTTTTGTCTTTACTTCGACTGGTGGGCGCAACATCGCTGCCAGTTACGAAGGCGACAATTTTTTCAAAGGAAGCAATGGTGCGTTGAATGGTCAACAAACTGTCACCAAGGCGCAGGCCACTGTGTTTATCAGTTCTTCTGCCAATCCGGTTAGTCTGGCGCAAACGGTGACGCTGACTGCTGAAGCCCGCCCTGTTTCCCCCAGCACCATCGTCCCCACTGGCATTGTGCAGTTCAAAGAAAACAACCTGCCGCTGGGCACGCCTATTACTTTGGTCAACGGACGCGCCGTTTTTAGCGTCAGCACACTGGCCTTGGGCGCGCGTAACATCACTGCGGAGTATTACGGGGATCCGAACTTTCAACCGGCGAACTCCACCGGGTATACGCAAACGGTCGGAACGGCTCCGCTGCAAATTACCGGAATTACACGCCCGGCATCGGTTTACGCCAGCGAAGAAATCACCATCAACGGCAGCGGCTTCACAGCGAATTCCGCTGAGCACGAAGTCAAATTCATTGCTGACGACGGAAAAGAAACTACGGGGCAATTGATCAGCGCCGCCGCCGATCAATTGCAGGTGCGAATTCCATTTGGCACAGGCTCTGGCAAAATCAAAGTGGTTGTTGGCGGGCGCGAGATTGAAAGCTCTCAGCGAATGGAGATCGGCACATCTGTCAGTGGCTTTGTGCAGTCGTTCAAAGACGGCAATCGCATCCCTGTCGCAGGATTGTCGGTGGCGCTGATAGAGCCTACCGGTAAAAGAATAGATGCCGTGACGAACGGCGATGGTTCGTTTGTGCTCAAGAGTGCAACGCCTTTGCAGTCGCCTGCTTTCTCTCGTATTGCCATTGGCGCTCAAGCGGTCAACGGTTTGAACTACCCGGCGCAGGTTCGGCGTATAACTCCGCTGGTCGGGCGCGATACTCAATACAGCGGCGACAACGGTCTTGCCAACATCATTGAGGTCACGTCGAACGGTACAACGGCGACCAGCATCATTGCTGAAAATTCGCCGGTCAGCGAATCTTTAAGCGTTTCCGCTCCAGCCAATCCCGAAGAAGTTGCAGGAATTATTACTTCCGGGCAGGTTACATTCGACACAAACAATTCGACGATTGCATTTCCTGGCGGAGGCTCTGGAAGTTTGACGCTCACAGTACTCGATCCAGAGAGAGCGCCATCCAATTTGCCAACTCTTGGCTCTGGCATTTCCGGAAGCTATTTCAGTTCTACCATCGTTCAAATCACTCCTTTTGGAGCGACGCTAAATCCGGGCGGTAAACTGACATTTCCGAACAGTAACGGTATAGCGGCGGGCACACCTGTTCGACTCTTTCGTTTTGACCAGACTGCGGGGAGCGCGACGCTTGGCCAGTTCGTAGACGTTGGAGCCGCGACCATTTCGGTGGACGGAACGAAGATCGAAACGGCGACGAACGCGATTACGCAATCCAGTTACTACTTCGTTTCGCGCCTCTGGCCGACGGCGACGATTACCGGTTTGGTTTCTGACGCCGATGGCCGAGCCGTGCGTCGAGCGGTGGTTACTGCGCGCGGCCAGTCTGTTTTTACCGGGAATAATGGTGGGTTCGTGTTACCCGGTGTGCCGGTGATCTCGCCAAACGGTGGAAACGATCAAGTGACGATTGAAGTCAGTTATGTCAGACCTGATGGGAGCATTGCACGAACAAATCGAACAGTTACCATCAGCACTTTCTGCCCACAAAACACCTGCACGGTTACGGGAGATTTGGTGCTGCCCAAATTCGGTGTCAATCGTCAGCCACAGATTTTTGCGCCCTTAAGTTTGTTGGTCAACGAAGGCGAGACGCGAGATTTCAGCTTGATCGTCAGTGACCCCGAAGGCCAGATGGTTAACGCCACGGTGACAGGTGCGGCATTCGCCTCGCTCGCGAATGCGGGTAACGGTGTTTATAAATTGTTGCTTTCGCCGCCGGTTAATAGCGCCCGAAATTACATTTTGGAAATTATAGTCAGCGATAGCTCTGGATTAACGGTAAGGCAGTCCATCAATCTAATTGTTCAACGCCCCGACAACAATCGCCCCACGGCCAGTTATCAATCTGCGATTACAAACGAAGACACCGCAACGGGAATAACGCTCGATGCCAAAAACACTACAGGCGGAGCGCTCAGCTTCACAGTCCTGAACAATCCGGCTCACGGCAGTTTGACCGGGGTTGCTCCGAATCTGATTTACACGCCGGCAGCGAACTACAACGGAGCAGACAGCTTCACTTACAAAGTTTCCAGTGACAGTCGGGAAAGCAATGTGGCAATGGTCTTCATTGCCGTAAATCCAATAAATGATGCGCCGGTGTTGAAGGCTCTTAACCAGTCTACGCTGATTGTTAATCCTGGAGATTCAGTCAGGCTGGATTTTGCTGCAACCGATGTTGACACGGAACAAACCCTTAGTTTCAGCGCAACCGGTTTGCCTGCTGGGGCTTCGCTGGTGCCAACCGCCACCGGCGCGCAGTTGCTTTGGATTCCGGCCCTGTCGCAAGGAGGCAAGCAGAGCATCATTATTCGCGCCGGAGACAACGGCTTTCCGCCTCTTCAAGATTTATTGGTGGTCGAAATTACTGTGGCGGCGAAATGGGCGCAGACTTCCGGGATCGAAAGCGGTCTGGTCGTTTCGTTGCTTGCAACCAACAACTCCGTCTTTGCAGGCACGGTGAATGGCGGAATCTTTCGCTCCTCAGATCAGGGCAGCCAATGGACGCCGGTTAATGTCGGGCTGGAAAATCTAAACGTTTATTCGTTTACGGTTGTGGGGAACATCATCTTTGCTGGGACGGGCGCGGGTGTTTTTCGCACGACTGATAATGGCAGGAGCTGGATTGCGGCACGCACAGGAATTTCCACTGATTTTGCAATCAATGCGTTACTGGTTAACGGGCAATACCTGTTTGCAGCCACAAATGGGGGAGGGGTGTACCGCTCGCAAAACTTTGGACAAAGCTGGGAGCCGGTCAGCACAGGCCTGACAAATACCGACGTCAGGTCTTTGTCAGCGGTGAACTCGACACTTTTTGCCGGGACTAATGGGGCCGGAGCCTTTAGGTCAAACGACTTCGGTTTGACCTGGACGCCTGTCAACAACGGCATCGCCAACTTGTGCGTTGAGACGATTGCCGTCATCGGCTCAACTCTATTTGCCGGGACGGCCAACAACATCTACAGCAACTCGACGGGGCGTGGGATTTTCCGTTCTATCAATTTTGGGCAGACCTGGGAGTTAATCAACTCCGGATTAACCTCAATTGACGTACAGTCGCTAAAAGCTCGCGGTACTGAACTTCTGGCTGCAACGAATGGCGGCGGAGTTTTTCGTTCGAGTAATCAGGGAACGACCTGGACGGGGCTTAGCGTCGGGTTGGATGTGAAAAGAGTTTTTGCCCTGGATGTCAGCAGTAACAACCTTTATGCGGGGACATATGCTGGCGGAGTCTTTCGTTCCACAGACAATGGAGCAAACTGGAAGGTTAGCAATAGCGGCCTAAGCAGCGCCTCTGTTTTTGCTTTGGCGACCACTGGCGTAAATGTTTTTGCTGGCACTGATGGCGGAGGCATTTTTTGCTCAAGTAATGACGGGCAGAGTTGGGTTCCGGTCAATAACGGCCTGACTTCCCTGAGCGTGCGCGCTCTGATTACGACAAATGGTGGCGAAACTTTGCTGGCTGGCACAACTGACGGAATTTTCCGCTCGACCAATCAGGGCAAAACCTGGACTGATGTTAGCAGCGGACTGACACACCGGCACGTGCTGGCGCTGCTCGTCAACGGCTCCAGTATTTTTGCAGGCACAGGGGCGGGAGTTTTTGTTTCAACGAATGGCGGCCAAAGTTGGACTCCAACGGCCACAAATTGGACTAGCGGTTTTGTTACTGCGCTTGCTGTCCGGGGAGCCACGCTCTTTGCGGCTACATCCACAAGTGGCATTTACAGTTCGACCAATGAAGGGCGAACCTGGGTGCAAATCAATAATGGCCTGACGAGCAATGATGTGCGATCCCTGGTTGTTGTTGGAGATGCTTTATTAGCCGGGACGTTTAATGGTTTATTCCGTTCGACGAATAACGGAGTGAACTGGGCAGAGATCAAAAACGGCATACTGGATGAATTTGGACGCGGGCAAGCGTTATATGCGCTCACAGTCAGCGGCGGAATAACTTTTGCGGGCAGCAGTTTCAATGGCGTGTATCTTTCATCAGACCAGGGCCAAAGCTGGAGGAAGCTTAATGACGGTCTACCGCTCAAGACTGTGGCTCTTTCGTTTGCAGTTAAGCGGACTGGAATTTTCGTTGGAACCTTCAGCAACGTCTCATTTCTCACCAACAACTTTCAGAGTTGGAGCGAGACAAACACGAATCTAACTAATCGTTTCATCAACGCTGTCCATGTTGGCAGCAATAATTGGTATGCAGGCACGCTTGGCGGCGGCGTTTTCCGCTCTGGCAACCAAGGGCAGAACTGGACGCCGGTCAACAGCGGTCTGCCGCAATCAGCCAACGTTCAGACTCTGGCTTCGAATGGCAGCGCCCTTTTCGCCGGAACCTTCGGCAGCGGTGTTTACCGTTCGTTCAATGACGGCGGCAACTGGACGATTGCCAATGCAGGGCTGGCCAATCTGAGCATCAACGCATTCAGTAACGGAGCAGGGGGGCTTTTTGCCGCAACCGATTCAGGAGTTTTTCGCTCGACCAACAGCGGCGACACCTGGGTTGCCGCCGGACTGACCAACATTCGCATCACTTCGCTGACCATGAATGGCTCTATTTTGTATGCGGCCACTTATGGCAACGGTGTTTACCAGTCCACCAATAATGGGGGAAGTTGGGTGCAGGTAAATAATGGCCTGACGAACACGGCTGTTACCTCGTTAATAGCCAGTGGCGGATTGTTGTTTGCAGGAACCGATGGCGGTGGAGTATTTCGTTCAATCAATGGTGGAGTTAGCTGGGCGGCAATCAACAGTAATTTGCCAAGCCGGCTTAGCGTGACAGCTTTTGCGGCCAGTGGATCAAAGCTCTATGCAGGCAGCGTTTATGGTGTTTTTGCCACTGAAAACAATGGAACGGCCTGGAAGCAGGTAAATGCCGGATTACTGGACATTTATGTCACTTCGCTGGCTGTGAAGGACAACAGCGTCATTGCAGGCACGCGAACAGGCGGAGTCTTTGTCAGCACGATTCCAACTGCGCGCGAAAACGAGCCGGTCAGAGTTACTGCGATACAGCCGGGGCAACTTGTCTCCGGCGCGTTGACGATAGACAGTCAGATTCAACTAGACAGTTTCGGGCGCATCTATTTCTTTGATGCCTATATTTTCAACGTTAGCTCGCCCGGCACGGGCGTGGCCATAGACATGCGTTCGCCCGATTTTGACGCCTATATTTTGCTTTACCGTATCGTTAATAACCGTCTGGTCTTTGTTGCGGAGGACGATTACAACGGAGGGCTTGGCAATGGTCGGGTCGAAAATAACAATGCCTTGCTGCCCACTGTGCTCGATCCGGGAGATTATGTGATCTTCGCGACAAGTGCCGATGGCGAGCATACGGCAACTGGCAAATACACCATGCGATTGGCAACAAACGTAATTCAGGGCATTGGCTATGGGACGAATTTGCCTGCCGCAAGCATTGCTTTGGGCGACCTGCAAACCTCGGCTGGGGATTACCTGGATGCCTACTGGTTTGCAGGCACGCAAGGCGACCAGATACAGGTTCGTATGAGTTCCGCTGCTTTCGATTCGTTCTTGTTGTTGCAAAGCTATGATGGTCGTTTATTGGTAGCCGACGACAACAGCGGCGGCGGATTAAGTTCGCTGATTTCGTTTACCTTGCCGCAAACAGGACGTTACATCGTTCTGGCCACGCCGTTTGAGCCTAATGTGACAGGAAATTATTCGTTAAGTCTGACTCGCAGCAGCGGATTTGTGAGTGGCGGCGAAGTCAAACCTCTAAGCGCCGATAAAGGTCAACGCAGCCGAAATTTTCGTGATGCGCAGTTTGGCGGGCGGCTATCTCGAATACCGACATCCAGAAAGTTGCCATCGCCATTTTTGCAAATTGTGCCGCGCTAATGGTTTCAATCAGAATGCACGATGAAAGTATGTTTACTGGTCAAATTCGTTGAGGGCAATATACAATGGCTGAAGTTCTGCTTGCTTGTTCGCAGTGTTAGCTAAACTCACAGGTCGGGAACGTCGTCAATCGGAGAATCGGAGAATCTAAGATGCTCGAAGTCTTGAAATGTCCAACTTGCAGTGAGACTTACTCGCCGCCGACTCAGTTCTGTTTGCAGGACGGCGTGCGGCTGGAGGTCGCAAGCACGCTGATCGGGCGCGTGTTGGATGATCGTTACCGTATCGAGCGGTTGATTGGCGAAGGCGGAATGGGCACGGTTTATTGCGGGACGCATGCTCAGCTTGACGACAAGATTGCTGTCAAGGTGCTTCACCCGGAGATGGTCAACAACAACAACGCCATCAAACGTTTTCGCCAGGAAGCGCGTGCCGCTCGTTTAATCAAGCATCAAAATGCCGTTGACGTGACCGACTTCGGAGTGACCGGCGATAATCTGGTTTATCTGGTCATGGAGTTTGTCGAAGGTCGCAACCTGCGCGACCTGATGCCAAGAGACGGTATGGAATATCACCACGCGGTCAAATTGCTTGCACAGGTCTGCGATGCCATAGACGCCGCCCATCAAAAGGGAATTGTCCACCGTGATCTGAAGCCTGAAAACATTATGGTTCAGGGCGAAGGCAGCGCCCGTGAAATGGTCAAAGTCCTGGATTTTGGCATCGCCAAGATGCTTGAAGACGATTCCGCCAACACCCAACAAGGAAAGCTGACAAAGGCGGGCACAGTCATGGGGACGCCGCAATATATGTCGCCCGAACAGTGCCAGGGAAAAAATATCGGCCCGGCTTCTGATATTTACTCCATCGGTGTCATTGCTTATGAAATGTTGAGCGGCGCTCCGGTTTTCACAGGCAACAACGCGCCAGATATATTGGTTAAGCACCTTTACAACGCCCCGGTTTCACTTACTCAGGTTGCGCCGCATGTGCCGGAGGTTTTGGCGGCAGAGGTCATGCAGGCGCTTGCAAAGCCTCCCGCGCAGCGCCAATCAACGGCAGGCGAATTGGGGCGTCGTCTGCGCAGAGCGGTTCGGAAGGCCGACGGGGGAACAACTACCGATCCTTATAAACCGGCATTTATTGATGCAGATGAAGATGAGCAGACACGTGGGTTGCCCGGCGAACTGGCCATTCAGGCAGCAAGAAGCATTAACAGTCGAGCTGGGCTGGGACAAAATGATAGCCTGAATGATTTTGGCGGCACTCTCATTCCAAGAAGCGGGACAAGGGTGATCGAGAGAGTTTCAACTCAATCTGAAAGTGTTGAAATACAGAATGGCTTTGAGCAGGCCAGGCCAAAATCAGGCAGATCGTCCATGATTTGGGTTGGGTTGGCTGTCGCAGGATTATTGCTGGCAGGATTAGTCTGGTTTTTGTTCTTGCGAACTGGTCAGCCAGAGAAATCTGATCAAGTTTTGAAAACAATTTCTGACAAGTTCGGAGTGATGGTGGTGATCCCCGGCGGACAGTTCAAGATGGGACGCGACGAGGGGGATGAATACGAACGTCCTGCACACCAGGTTGAAGTAAAGGACTTTTTGATAGACCAGTACGAAGTCACCAACAAGCTTTACAAGGAATTTGTAGTTGCCACTTCTCATCGCACGCCGGCCAATTGGAGCGGCGGCAATTATCCAAATGGCCAGGAGTCTTTTCCGGTGACGAACGTCACTTGGACTGACGCCCAAGCCTTTGCCAAATGGGCCAACAAACGGTTACCAAG
>JAGNMH010000521.1 GCA_017991275.1 Acidobacteriota bacterium | reverse complement strand
TCGACAAGCAGTTCGCTCCCCTCTTCAAGCAGCGCCAGCGCCACAACGAAAAGCGCGCTTTACCGGCTGGACGCCAACGGCGCAGCCGATACGATATGGGATTCAAAAGAAGCCACTGCATTTGCCATCGCGCTTGATGCCAATGGCCGGGCCATGATCGGAACCGGTCAAAAAGGAAGGATTTACGCCGTTGCCGACGGACAGAAACCAACGCTGGTGACGCAATCTTCCGAAGCCCAGACTTCGCGTTTTGTTAAGGCGGGCAATCAGACTTATGTCGCGGCGTCGAATTTGGGCAAACTCTTCAAGCTGAACAACGAAACCGCGGCCAGCGGAACTTACACTTCGTCAGTCCGCGAAGCTCCAACAACGGCAGCCTGGGGCAGAGTTTCATGGGTCGGCGAAGGCGCAATCGAATTGCAGACTCGCAGCGGCAACACGTCGAATCCCGATTCAACCTGGAGCGACTGGTCAGCAGCGATCACGAATTCCGAAGGTGATGCAATCAAAAGCCCGGCAGCCAGATTTCTGCAATGGCGCGCGACTTTGAAGCGAGGCTCTGTTCAACCACGATTGCGCGAAGTAACGGTTTCATATCTGCCGCGCAACGTGGCCCCGAAAATCACTTCGCTGAATTTCCTGCCGCCTGGCACTGCGCTGGTGGCTTTGCCACAGCCAATTATGGAAGGCGGAGGCGATGCAACCAGCGGTGAAGGTACCAGCGCAGCCGTGGTCATCCCTTCACGCAGAGTCCCGCAACGCGGAGCGATTTCGATGCAGTGGCAGGCCGAAGACCGCAATGGCGATTCAATTGAGTATTCGGTTTTTTATCGCGCAGCCAATTCGACTGAGTTCTATCCGCTGAAATTGAATGTTCGCGACAATTACTTCACGGTTGATGCCAACGCATTGCCGGATGGCCGATACATTTTCAAAATCGTAGCCTCTGACGCGCCATCGAATCCCGTTGGTCTGGCGCTAAGCGATGAACTGGAAACCGAATCGGTGGACGTGGACAACACGCCTCCGGCTGTAACTGCCGAAGCTCCGCGAGTAACAGGCACAAACGCCGAAGTTACTTTCCGAGCCAGCGATGCAACTTCGATAATCAAACGAGCCGAATTTCAGTTGGATGGTGGAGCGTGGAAAACCGTCTTCCCGGTTGACGGCATTGCCGATTCCAAACGCGAAGAGTTTGCGGTGAAAATAACTCTGCCCGACACGCGCGCGCACGTCATTGCTTTCAGAGCCTTCGACGCCAACTCGAACGTAGGCAGTACACAAGTCAGCGTGAAGTGACGACCGATCAGTAACGCGCGCGGTAGCAAACGAGAACCAAGCCAAACCCGCTTGCTACCGCGCGCTGTACTGACTCATCGGCGCTACCTCAGCCGCCGACAGTAAAAAAGCTCTGTGTTCAGAATGCCGATTTCCGGCCAATCTTCCTTCGTGTAATCAACGCTAAAGCCAATTTCCTTCAACGTCTTGTCCAGATCGGTTCCGTAAGAGCGATAGCTGAGCGCCTTGCCGTCGGGCGAATTCATGTCGCCGTGAAATTCCTTTTCGGTCAGGTAAACATCTTTGGTCGGGTCGGCTGGGTCTGTCACGGCTACGCGGTAGTAAGTTTCGATGCGGTCTCGGAAGTGCGGGACGGTGAACAGATAAATTCCGCCGCGTTTCAGAACCCGGCGGATTTCTCTGTGAGCCAGAAAATCCAACCTTATGTGCTCCATCACGTCGCTGGTGATGACAATGTTGAAACTGTTATCGGCGAAGGTCAGGGCTTCCAGGTTTTGATTGGTCAGGTTTTGATTGGTCAGGTTTTGATTGGCCAGATTTTGGTCAATCACTTTGCCCCATTTCTGGTGCGAACGATAAAGCGAAGTTTGCACATCAATCCACGAACACTGCGCCAGCAAATCAGGAATCGGGTAGGCATGAGTCGGGACGTAAAACGACGGTTGAATGTCGTAAACCTTCAATCGCAAATCGGTTTTTACTTCTATCAAATCCGCCAGACTTTCGGCTGAAATGCCTGTCAGTTCTTTAACGGCCTGCAAAATGCCGCGAGCGATTGAACGGTAACGACTGGATGAAAGGCAGTCGCCGCAGGAAAGCGATTCGCGGTAAAGCGCCGGGTCTGTGTAAAAGAACGCCGTCTGATTTCCGCAAACATTGCATCGCCCGAAATGATAAGCCGAACCCTGAAACCGATCCACAAACCGTGCCGATAACTCAATCCCGTGGTTTCCAGAAAAATGTTCATCCACGAAGCCACACGAAGGAGCACGAAGAGAGCCAAAATCATCTCTGTTTTCCTTCGTGTTTTTTTCGTGTGCCTTCGTGGATGAAAGCTGCCTTTCCTCTTCAATCACGATCGGGTTATGGACACGAGCTTCTTTACGAGCGAGCACTCGCCAGAAGCTTGGGCCGTAATTGGCTAGAAAGTTTTGACGTTGCGGTTCGTCGTCCAACGGCGCGGATTCAATTGTTTCAAGGTAACTCCTCAACTTGCACTCGATTTGTTCGCGCCAGTTTTCCGGCACATCACTCAATCCGGCTAAGGCAGAAGCACGTAATTCGGCGGCATCGTTACGAATCGTTTCCAGCGAAACCGCTTCAAAACTTTCGTCCATCAGCGTGAAGCTCAATCCGCATTCGGCGAACATGCGTTCGTAAACTTCCAGGTTCAGATAATGGCGAACCGAATAACCGACGCCGGGCTGGCGAACTGAAAAGTATTCACTCGCCTGTTCGTAATCCAGCAAAGTGATTCCGAATATCTGGTAATGGCCGTCGCTCAGGACGTGGCGCGGAGCCAGCGCGTTCGGAATTTCAAAATAAGCCAGACCATCTTCAGTCAACAGGTTTGCGATGTTGCGAATCAAGGCTTGTGGGTCGTCAACGTGTTCGATGACATCGTTGCAGGTGATGATGTCGAAACTGTCGCGCATCGGTCGCAGATCGTTTTCGCTGGTCGCATCCAGCAACTGGATCGGCACATTCAGATTGTGGTCTCGCAAATTATGGCGCGCCAGATTCAGCAGGCTGTCGTCGTTGTCCACGCCCGCCACTTCCGCACCCTGTTCGGCAAAGGCGACCAGAAATCCTGCGTAAGCGCAGCCCAGGTCCAGATAACGTTTGCCGCGCAAGTCAGTGTGTCGGTTCAGCAATCCGGCAACTCGCCTACCGCGTTCGTTGCAGGTCGCAGCGAATTCAAAATACATCGGCAGACAGGGATCGTTCGGAATGCTTGAAAAGTGTTTGGTCAGCGCGGCAAAAAAACGTTCGTTGCCAGCCGAGCGAAAATGGCCAAAGCGTTCGGCTATCAGTTCGGGCTGCCCTTCTTCCTTTGTGTTTTCTTCGTGTGCCTCCGTGGACGAAAAATCCTGTTTGGATTCCAGAACGTGTTCGATGATGCGGACTCTGGCCGTCCAGGAGTTTTCCTGAGCCAGCTTTTGCAGCCTGTGTTGAAAATCCGTCTCGTGTCCACGCGCTGCGGCGGTGTCCAACAATCTGGCGAACTCTTCGGAGTTGCGGGCGATGAACACATCCGAAAACGCTTCGCATTCCGGCATGGGCGTGGCGATAACCGGCTTGCCTCCGGCCATGTATTCGTAAAGTTTCAGAGGCGAAGTCGCCAGCGTGATTTCGTTGATGACGAACGGAATCATCGCCACATCGAAAAGCTGCAAATAACCCGGCAACGAAGCGTATTCGCGCGGCCCGATCCATTTGACGTTCGCGCGATTCAGCAGTGAATGGCGGCTCAAACTTTCGTCCAGCGTCTGGCCGATCAGCAGGAAGTTCCAGTCTGGTTTTTGCTCGGCGACTGAATCCAGCAAATCGTAATCAAACCATGAAGCCAGCGCGCCGTAATAACCGGCAAGAGTTTTTTTGCTGTTCAGCCAATCGTCGAGTTCGGGGGAATTGCTTGATTGATGGGCGGACGGGAACGTCCGCAGGCCAGTTTGCGGACGTGAACGTCCGCGCTCCGGCTGTTGTCCGCGCTCCGGCTGCTGTTCAGTTTGGGCAAAGGCTTCGAACTCAACTCCGTTAGGCAGGTAAATGGCGTCGGGACGAACGCTCAGCGCCTGTTTGTGAAGCGGCGCGGCGACGCTGGCGACAACTGAAGCTTCGGCCAACGCGCGACGGTGATTGCTTTCCAAAAACTCTCTGTCGTAAGGGAAAACCGCCAGGTCGTCTATCCAGTCGTAAACCTTGCAAGCCGAATCAGGATATTTGTCCGCGCGGTCGAAGTTGTAAGGCAGAGTCCACAAAACCGGCTGCGGAATTTCGTGCAGCAACTCTTCGGGGCCGTTGAAGAGAAAAAGATTGTGCTCGATCTCTTCAAATCCGCTGACGCCGTCCTGAGAACCTCTGCTGTCGAAAATCGCCACGTAACCCTGACGCGCAAAAGTTTGCGCCAGATGATGCGGGCGCTGAAACAGATGAACTCGCCAGCCAATCGAAGGCAGGAAAATCACCACGCCCCGGCTCTGCTGAATCCTGGCGACGATTTCGCGCAACTGATCGCGCTGTCTGTTCATTTCGGAATCCGAAATTATGTTCCGCCACTTCTCTTCAAACTTGCGCTGGTTTTCCTGATAAATGCGAAGGTATTCGTCTTCGCCAAGCAGTTTGAACGACGCGCGCTGCCAGTGGTGAATGAAGCTGCCGCGCGTACACAGAATCAGATAGCCGCAATTGCTGATACGTCGGCAGTAATCGTCGTCTTCAAACATGCCTATGCCAAACTGCTCGTCCAGC
>JAGNMH010000520.1 GCA_017991275.1 Acidobacteriota bacterium | reverse complement strand
GTCGGCCACTTTCGCCGTTACAGCAAACAGGAATTGGTTGGAAAACTAACTAAGGTTGGTTTCACCGTAATTGAAACGAAGTTTTTCAGTTTGCTGGCAATGTTGCCCTGGTTCGTCAACGGAAGACTGCTGAAGCGCGATTACCTGCCAGCGGGTCAGGCTAGTCTGGCCAATAAACTTGTCCCGCTGTTACGCCTGGAAAAACTGATCGGCCCGCCGTGTGGCCTGTCACTCATCGCAATCGCTCAAAAATAGATGTTAGATTTTGAGTTTTAGATTTTGGATTGTGAGCTTGTTTTACTTCATCAAAATCTGAAACTCAAAATCCATAATCCACAATTCAAAATTATCAAACTATGCGTTGGTCAACTTACTTCATTCCTACACTTCGTGAAGAACCTTCGGACGCCGAAGTCGTCAGCCACAAATTGTTGCTGCGCGCCGGTTTTGTGCGCCAGATGGGAGCTGGCATTTACACCTATTTGCCGCTGGCTCAGCGTTCGGTGCTGAAAATTTCTGAAATCATTCGCCAGGAAATGAACGCCGTCGGCGGCCAGGAATTCTTTTTTCCGGCTTTGCATCCGGCTGAAATCTGGCAGGAATCCGGTCGCTGGACGGTCATGGGACAGAACATGTTCCGGCTGAAAGACCGCAAAGGCGGCGATTACTGTCTGGGCATGACGCACGAAGAATGTTTCACTGACATTGCCCGCAATCATCTTCGTTCTTACAAACAACTGCCGCAGGTTTGGTATCAGATTCAAACCAAGTTCCGCGACGAGCCTCGCCCCAAATCCGGTTTGCTGCGCGTCCGCCAGTTCACAATGAAGGACGCTTACACTTTTGACATTGATCAGGCTGGACTCGACAAAGCCTTTGACGATCAACGCGCCGCTTATTGCAAAGTTTACAGCCGCTGCGGATTGGATTTCGTTATCGTCGAAGCCGATTCCGGTTCGATGGGCGGTTCGGCGTCAAACGAATTCATGGTTTACACCGACGCCGGAGAAGACCTGGTGGCAAGCTGCCCGAAGTGCAAGTACGCCGCCAACACTGAAAAAGCTCAATCGCGGATTCCGGCAATTGACGACGGCGAAATTGCTGGCGCAGCCGAGAGGTTTCCCACGCCCGGAGTTCGCACGATTGATGATTTGGTGAAGTTTGAAGGTGGCCCCTCTGGTGGACATGCAGCGAACAAGCAGATCAAAACTCTGGTTTACGTTTCGGTCGCCGTCAAAAGCGACGAAGCCAAGAACACCTTGTTTCTGGCTCTGTTGCGCGGAGATCATCAGGTCAACGACGCCAAACTTTCAAACGCCATCGCCAAAATCGTCAACACCGACGGCTGGGAACAAACCGCCGTTCGTCCGGCTCACCCCGAAGAGATTTACGATTTGATGGGCGCGCACGCCGGTTCACTGGGCGCGGTTGGCATGACGAAAGTTCCGGTCATCGCCGACGAAGCTTTGCGCGGTCGCAAAAACATGACCACCGGAGCCAACGTTGACGATCATCACTTGCGAAATGTCAGCATCGAACGCGACATCAAAGTCACTTCGTGGGCTGATCTGCGAACCGTTGTCGAAGGCGAAGGCTGTCCGAAATGTGACGACGGCGAATTGATTGTCGCCAAGGCTCTGGAAGTCGGGCACATCTTCAAACTTGGAACCAAGTACAGCGTTGCGATGGGAGCTTCGGTGTTGAATTCCGACGGCAAACCGGTTCCGATTGTCATGGGCAGTTACGGCATTGGCGTCGAACGCATTTTGGCGGCGGCGATTGAACGCCACAACGACGACGCAGGAATCATTTTCCCGATCACAATCGCTCCGTTCCAGATTGTCGTTTCTCCGCTGAACATGAAAGACGCAGAGGTCAAAGCGACTTCCGACTGCATTTACGACGAACTGACTAAAGCTGGGGTCGAAGTCCTGTACGACGACCGCGACGAACGCGCAGGCGTGAAATTGAATGACGCCGATCTGGTTGGCTTCCCGTTCCAAATTCGCATCGGCCCCAAGAAGCTGAAAGAAGGCAAAGTCGAATTTTACGACCGTGCCACCAAGACTTCTGGAGACGTGGCAATAACAAGCGTAGTAGAATTGGCGCGACAGAAAATTGAAGAAGCAATACGAATGTTGAACGAAGTGAGTTAACCACCTGCTTTTGGTGTCAGCGACTTTATGAATCGGAGGTGTGCAATGAATGCCAAATCGAATGCTGAGAGAGGCTACCGAGAATATATTCGCGCTCAGAATAAAATTCCTTTCCCACTGGCAATGGGCGGGATCGGACTAGTATTGGCGCAACTTTTTCCTGGAGGCCTGACTGGCGGAGCAGGTTTTTTGATCGGATTAGCCGTGGGTTTTTTGGTTCCCGGTTTAGCCACGCTTTATTCCATCGTGGAAAAATCTCAAGAGGCCAGACTTGCAGAAGAAGTGGCAAAGGTGCTTTCAACGCAGCGGTCTGGTTTCGCTAAATTTATAAAGGAAAGAGATGAGCGATCAGGAAAAATCACCTTGGGAGAAAGTGCTAAATGAAATAACTGATCGGTACTTGCTGCTGTCGGTGCGTCTGGGGGTGCTGTAATTACGATCATTACGCACGGGGCAGACTTCGGTACATCAGCGGCTGCGGGAGCATTATTGGGGGTGGCAGCGAGAAAAGCCATTTCTGCCTCTCGTCAGGGGGCGCAATTGAAACGCAGGGCTTTGGGGTTGAGAGAAGAATTGAAAGAGAACAACAACTCTTTAGATGACCCAACAGTAGGAAACCTTGTTGAGTCTTTAGACCGAGAGTTTCGATTATGGAATAGGAAAGCGATCTCTGACAGCGAGTTTTCCAAGCAAATTGATGAGACAGTTGAACGCTATCGTAAATTGTCAGAAAAACGTAGTCTCGAACAAAATCAGCAGCAGGCCTCTACTTCAGCTTCTCTGGAAGGGAAGCCAGTCCACCCGGTATATTCCATAGATGAGGTTTAGTTTTTGGGCTACCTTTCCAGTCTCACTTTATAGTCTTCTCCACGCTGGTCTGTGCAATCGGGTGATAACCGGCGCGCGCTTTGCGTAAATGCTTTTCGTTCGTTGTTTGCCTTTTGCGAAGTAATTCAAACATCGCGGGTGTGAGATGACCAAAGAAGAAGGGCTTCGATTCAAAGAGAATTGGGCAGCCGTCAATCAGTTGATTATTGAAGAAGCGCGAAGCGCGACGCTTGAAGAGCGATTGCGGAGGCTTAATTCTCTTTATCTTTCGGCTCAATCGTTTGGCTGGAACGATAAATTGCGCGCAGAAGAAGACGAAGCCATACGCGAACGCTGGCAAAAACTGAGGGAAAAACTCGGTAAGGCAAAAAGCTATGGCTAGAAAATCTTCAGATCCAAAGCTGCCAAATCCTTTGATCGAATCTCTGCGCGATTTGGTCTTCTGGCTGGAAGCCGAAAAAATTCAGCAGGTGGTTATTGGTGGCGTCGCAGTGGCTTTGATCGCGCAACCAAGAATGACCGAAGATATTGACGCCGTTATTTCGCTCGACACCAATTTACTTGAATCGTTTCTTTCAACAGCCATTTCTTACGGCTTCGCTCCCCGAATCAACGACGCGGCGGATTTCGCGCGCAGACGCCGGGTAATTCTTCTTCAACATCAACCAACAGGCGTCAACGTTGATCTATCTTGCGGGATACTACCTTTTGAAGAAGAGATGATCGCTCGCGCACGAGAACTGGTCATTGGTTCTGTTCGGATCAAAGTCGCGTCACCCGAAGACCTGATTATTACAAAAGCCGTGGCACACCGCCCAAGAGACATCGCCGACATCGAATCCATTCTCAACATTGAACCCAATCTTGATTTTGACCGCATCAGGTTTTGGGTCGGCCAATTTTCAGAAGCCCTGGAAATGCCGGAACTGATGGAAGACCTGGAAAAACTGCTCAGCCGGTAATTCCAAAACTCAATTCACAATTTTGCCCACACTTGTCTGAGCAATCGGGTGATACCCGGCTCGTGCTTTGGCGTAAATACTCTTTGCCCGCTGTTTGCCTTCGGGAGTTTTGACCAGTTCTTCGTACAGCGGTTTGATAAGTTTCTGCCTGCCGATGGAAATCAAATACTCTTCCAGTCGCGGATACGCCGCCGCGTACTTGTTGCGAATCGCAATTAGCAGCCAGACGTGCGCGATTTCGGCATTGCCGATTTTCGTCAACCCAAACGCTTGATCCAATTCTTTCAACTGCTTTTCGCTCAATTGTGCAGGCAGGAACTTCAGGAAGTGCAGCCATTCCTGAGTCGTCCACGCTTTGGTTTCCAGTTTCGCCGCCGGAGTTTTGCCGTCCAGCCAGGATTTCGCCTGAACTTCGGTTTTGGCGAAAGCGTCGGATTGCGGTTTTGGCGCAGAAGCAGGCAAGCCAGGTTTTTCCATCCATTCATCCAGCATGCTTGAAGGAACTTTCGCTGCAAGTTGTGGATTCGTGTCGAGCAGATTCTTTTGCAGGTAAGCGCGGAAGTCCTCCGTCGTGATGCTCTGGAACGCGAAGGCGTCGAAGTAGCTTTTCAAAAATTGATCGAACTTTTCCCTGCCGAACGTTTCTTCAAGTTGACGTAACAACAGAACGCCTTTTTCGTAAGGGACCAGCGTGAAACCGACGTCAGGGTCGCGGCCAGCTAGATCAACGTGCAAAATCTGATCGCGAACCTCAAGTCCCGCCATCTCTTCTTCCAGGCTTTGACGACCGAGTACGGCTTCCATTTCTTCGCGCGGACGACTGTAAAC
>JAGNMH010000519.1 GCA_017991275.1 Acidobacteriota bacterium | reverse complement strand
CCGCCCAGTTTGAGTTTAAGTTGAATCGTAACAGGTGAGCGCTTACTTGCCACCCTGTTGTTTGGAAGCCGAATTGCGACGCCAGGCTCGCTGGGCCAAATCAGCCGCGTTCGGCATTTCGCTGATGCCTTTCTGCAAGATGGTATCCCAATCGGCAATGCCCTGCTGAGCGCGATCGGTTCCGTAAGCAGCCGTCAGCACTTCATAACGAAGCTGCCGATGCAGCCATTTGGCGTTCTCTTCCACCGCCGAGGCAGTCAGACCATATTCCGGATTGTCCTGATAAAACTTAACCAGAAACGCCTTTTGTGCTTTCAGAACTTCGTCGCTGATGGTGAACTCAGTCGGTTTCAGTCTGTGATCGTATTCCAAACCATTGACCTTCAGATTCGACGCGATAGCAATTTGCCCGGCAACCAGATCACGCGCAAACAGAAAAACTCCGTGACTCAAACGAACCTGCGCAGGAGTCATGTATTCTGTGCTTTCCAGTTTGACATCCGGTTCAATGCCGCCGCCACCGTAAACCGTGCGGCCAAGATCGGTTAGGCGTTCATCCGTGCGTTTTGGAACAGCCATCGTGTCGCCGGTTGCGCTGCGACGATAGTAATAATCGAACAGCGAGCCATTGGAGTAATCGCGCTGAATCAATCTCCCGCTTGGCGTGTAGTAATGCGCGATGGTCAGAATCAAACCTCCGCTGTTAATCAGCGGGAAAATTCTTTGCACCAGACCTTTGCCAAAAGTTTGTTCGCCGATAATCAAACCTCGGTCGTGATCCTGAATCGCTCCGGCGACAATTTCCGAAGCCGAAGCAGTCTGCCGGTCAACCAGCACCACCAACGGAAAACTTTCCGAAGCGCCAATGCGGACAAAGTATTCTTCGTCAAATCCCAGACCGGTGCGGCCTTTCTGAGTCACAATCCTCTGGCCGCGTTGCAGCAATTGATCGCAGACACGGACTCCCTGATCCAGGTAACCTCCGCCATTGCCGCGCAAATCCAGGACAAAGCTTTCGGCTCCCTGTTCGCGCAAAGTGGCCATCGCCGCCGCCATCTCCCGGCTGGTTGTGGATTGGAAACCTGCGGTCATGCCGATATAACCAATGCCCGGTTTTGCCATGTAAACCACCGGGATTGACGGGCGAGGAATGCCGTCACGTGTGATCGTGGCTTTGATCGGATCGGCAACGCCCAACCGTTTCACTGAAACAGTAATTTGAGTGCCGCGCTCTCCCAGCAGCAACTGCCGAACTTTATCGGAACTCCAGGTCGAAGTGTCCTTATCATCAACCGCGACAATCTGGTCGCCGTAACGCAAACCGGCACGCGAAGCTGGACTGCCTTTGAACGGCTCCAAAACGTAAGTCACCTTGTGGCGTGTGCCAATCAAAGCCCCTATACCAAAATACTGATTCTGCTGCTTCTCGTTGAATTCTTTGAAGGTTTTGGGATCGAAATAATCCGAGTGCGGATCCAGGGTTTTCAGCATTCCGCTGATCGCAGACTTGCTCAGCGTCTCTTCGTCAGGGTCAGCAAAATGGTATTTACTGACAATTTCTGCGGCTTTCCGATAATCATCGGATATCCGACGTGCGGTTGCACCGTCTTGTGCCTTCACCAAGCCTGGCACAATTAAGGCTGCGCCAATTAACGTCGCCAACAGACCGGAGAGCGAAAATTTCTTAAGCAGTGTTTTCACTGATGACTCCTTTTAATATCCGTAAAACTTGTATCTCAAACCCGGATTGAGAGAGTAAAGCCATAGTAACCACAGAAAACCTATAGTCAAGCATAGTGTTGGTTTCAAACAAGTTTCTTACGAGCGACAACAGCCACAAAAACCGACTTTCATTTGTTTGTTGAGTCATTTCCACCGAAGCAGATGCGCTTGGTCAAACTGGCGTCCACGACAGCGGCTGTTAATTGACTCACCTATCAGAATCGGCATAATTACGCTCGTCAGTAAGTGCGCCTCCTTTTAATGCCTGAACATTATGCAAAATGGCTAAAAAGCGAAAATTTGAATACGACGAAGAAGAAGATTTCGGAATAGTCCACCCTGTAACTACAAAGGGAGGAGCTAAGCCTGGAAGAAGGCGTGGCAAACTGAAGCTGATATTGGTCCTGCTAGTGCTTGGCGGATTGATAGTCACTCCGATTCTGGCGATCTATTACCAAAAATACTCGGCGATTATTGATAAGGGCCTGGCGGGAAAAATCTTTGAACGGTCGTCGGGGATTTATGCCGCCCCATTGACTCTGCATGTCAATGGATCAACCAGGCAGTCTGACCTGATCCGGTACCTGCAAGACGTCGGTTACGTTCAGCAACCAGCCAACGCAAATGACACACGCGGGCGATACATCCTTTCAGCCAACTCTGTCGAGATCACACCCAGTTCCGAAGCGACAATAAACAACACAAAAATGTTTCCGTCGTTGCGTGTGGATTTCGGCTCAACCGGAGTTCGTTCGATTACAGACCTGGACAAGCGGCAGAGCCTGACAGAGGCTCAAGTTGAGCCGGAAAAAATCTCTTCAACCATCAATCAGGAGCGTGAAAAGCGCAAAAATATAGAGTTCAAAGACCTGCCCACAAATCTGGTTGACGCCATCGTTTCCATAGAAGATCGCACCTTTTTCGACCATTCAGGCATTAGCTTGCGCGGCATTCTTCGCGCGTTCAGCCGCAATTACGAAGCTGGTGAAATCACTGAAGGCGGCAGCACGATCACTCAGCAACTGGTCAAAAGTTTCTTTCTGACGCCGGAACGCACCTGGAAGCGAAAAATCTCTGAAGCTTACATGGCTCTGATCCTGGAACGTAAGCTGAACAAACAACAGATTTTGGCGCTGTACTGCAATCAAATTTATCTGGGGCAGCGCGGAGGTTTTTCAATTAACGGGTTTGGCGAAGCGGCGCGGTCTTATTTCGGCAAGGATGTTTCGTATTTGACGCTGTCGGAATCGGCTTTGCTGGCAGGTATTATTCAAAGCCCTAATTTTTACTCGCCCTATTCCCACGAAAAACGCGCGCGTGATCGCAGGGCTACTGTGCTCGACCAGATGCTGGAGCAAGGCAAGATCAATCCACAGGAAGCAGCCAACGCCAAGGCTCAGTCATTGGGTGTGATCGGCAAAGGCGGCACAGATGCCACTGATGCCCCGTATTTCGTGGATTACGTGTTGCGACAGCTTGACGCCCAATACGGCGATGACAACCAATCATTGCGCTCTATGAGAATTTACACGTCGGTTGACCTGGAATTACAGAGAGCGGCTTATGCGGCAGTGCAAAAAAATCTGCCGGAAATTGATCGCCAGGTAATGGCCAAACGCGGAACCACAGCCGGTTTACAAATTGCGTTGGTGGCGATGAACGCCAAAACGGGTGACATACTGGCCATGGTCGGAGGCCGCGATTACGCCAACAGCCAGCTCAATCGAGCCGCCGATGCCAAACGGCAACCTGGCTCGGTCTTCAAACCCTTTGTTTACGCTGCCGGTTTGGGTGAGAGCGACGCCAGTCGGCGCATCACAGCCGCTTCAATGTTCCGCGACGAACCGCGCAGCTTTGAATACGACGGCAAGTATTACGCGCCGGATAACTTCCGGGACAGTTACGAGCTTCGGACGATGACCGCCCGCGAAGCCCTGGCCAAATCCAAAAACGTCATCACCGTGGCGATTGCAGAGCGCGTCGGTTTCACTCAAGTTGCTGCTCTGGCAGAGCGAGCCGGTTTACAAAAAGTTCAGGCTCTTCCTTCGACTGCGCTCGGCGCCGCCGAAGCCACGCCGCTGCAAATGGCTTCGGCATACACGGCTTTCGCCAATCAGGGAAAACGCGCCGCGCCGATTGCCATCAAAAAACTGACCACAAAAGAAGGCACTGTTCTGCTTGAGAAACAGCCGGAAATCGGCGACGTCATCAGCCCGCAGGTTTCCTACATCATGACTTCATTGATGCAGGATGTACTGGCTTATGGAACTGGCACACGCGTCAAACAGGCAGGAATCCCCAGCCCAGTGGCAGGTAAAACCGGAACTTCGCGTGATGGATGGTTTGCGGGATATTCGCCGGGCCTGGTTTGCACCGTCTGGATTGGTTTTGACGACAATTCGGATTTCGGAGTGACCGGCGGGACAACCGCCGCGCTGGTTTGGGCGGATTTTATGGCGCGAGCGTTGGCTGTTCGCCCGGAACTTGGCGGTGAATTCCAGATTCCTGTCTCAGGGTTGGTTACACAATATGTCGCTCCAAATGGAGACGCTGCAACAATTGACACTCCCGGCGCAAGACAGGAAATTTTCCTGACCGGCACCCAAACGGGCGAAGCCCAGGTTTTGGAACCTCCTCCAATGTCTGCCACATCTACGGCTGCAATTTCCGGGGCACCGACAATTACTCAACCGCCATACGCGCCAGCGACTTCCGTTCCATCAGGCCAGCCAACTCCATACCCCCCACCTCCGGGATACGGTGGAGCTTCGACGACCGGACGCACTGGTGCGGATGGAATGATCCCAACGGCTCCGGGAGCCAGCGGTAAAGTTTCTCTCGCCCAGCCTTCACCAACGCCTGACAATCGTTCGATTCTTCGTCGTATGGGCGATTCCATTACGGCTGCCTTTTCAAGCAAGCCAGTCCCCGAAGTTCCTGCAACCGTTCCAGCAACTTCTCCTGCAAATCCTCCAAAAAACTCCGGGGCAAGAGGAACAACTTCAACAGCGCGTTCGACGCCACCGCCAACCGTGACTCAGCAGCCGAAAACGACAGTAAAGCAA
>JAGNMH010000019.1 GCA_017991275.1 Acidobacteriota bacterium | reverse complement strand
AACCTGACTGCCGAAGAACGCCAGCAATTCAGAACGCTGGTGCGCTTGATAGAAGATCTTGAGGAGCAGGCTTATCCAATGGGTGAAGAGCCACTTGATTCATCTGATTGCCGATAGCCAAACACAACTTTACCGATGACTAAGTTTACAGAAAGAGTAAATCGTTTGCCGCGCCTGGGCGTGGGGCTTTCCGGCGAATTCAACATCGCCGCCAAAGGCATGGACGTGAATTGGGTGAAAGCCAATTACCCAGACCTGGTTCACTTTTACGAATACGGTGGCGACCTTGATCGAGGTCTGGATGAAGCCGTTCGGCGTTGGGCTGCGAATGGTTTGCTGACGACTTATCACTTTCTGGACATCAACCTGGAAGAAAAAGTTGACCTGGATTCCAATTGGATAACTGAAACCAAAAAGCTTGCTGATGAAATCAACGCCGCGTGGTTGTGCGGAGACGCCGGGCGCTGGCATTTCGCCGGGCGTGAACGCGGCCACGGAATGTTGATGCCTCCGATTCTTTGCCGAGAATCTGCAATTGAAACTGCCGAATGCATAGCCGAAATCGAATCTGCAACCGGAATGGCTGTCTTGCCTGAAAACCCTCCGGCGGTGATTTACCTTGGCGATCTACACATTCTGGATTACTTCGCGCTGGTGGCTGAGCGGGCAGATTGCGGGTTGCTGCTGGATTGCGCGCATCTGGCAATTTTCCAACAGACGCGCAATCTGCCGCCGCTCGCCGGACTGGACGATTACCCGCTCGACCGAGTCGTCGAGATGCACGTCGCCGGAGGAGCCTTCGCCGACATCGAAGGTTACGCTTTCATCGAAGACAATCATTCGCCCGAACCTCTGCCGGCAACTTGGGAAATTCTGGAATATGTCGTGCCGCGCGCGAAGAACCTGAAAGCCATCGTTTTTGAATGCGAACACAACCAGCCCGAAGAATGCCTGCCTGTGTTTGAGAGGTTGAATTCGCTGTTTCCTGTCAAAGTTGAATTGAGGGCAGCCGCCTGATGAGCCATCACGTTTTGCAAAAGCTGGTTGTTCGTATGCTCTTTGACGACAAGTTTACGGATTCGGTGTATGCCGATGCCGAAAAGTCGCTGGCAGGATTTGACCTGACGGAAATTGAGCGAGCGCAATTGCTCAACGTTGATCGCAGAGCCTGGCGTTACGATTCTTTGCGGCAAAGGCGAACGCTCAGGACGTTGGCCGAAGAGTTCAAAATCTCAACGACGATTATTCTGGCTGAAACGCGCTCGCTGGCTTCACTGGAAGCGTTCTTTTCCAGCCGTTTTTTTCACCAGTCAATTCAACAACGTGGTTCGCTGGCGCGTGGCTTTGCGGAATTTTTGCTGGATGGTTGTCAGAGCGGCGCGTGGCAATCGCCTCAAATTGCCGATGTTGTCAGGTTGGAAAACGTGATGGCCGGTTGTCGCCGCTCGCTGGCCAGGGAGGGGAACGTTGAACCGGCGGAACTGTCTTCAAAAATTAACCCGCTTGCTCGCGTCAAGCTCGCCGCTGGGCATGATGTAGCCGGTTTTCAGGGCAACGTCATCCCAACCATCCAGCATGTTGAAAAGTATCTTTTTGAGTTGAGCCTGATGCCCGCGATGGCGCTTTGTGATGACGCGCCAAAGCTGCGCGATTTGCCGCCGGTGAACCTTCAACAAAAAGCTTATTTTCTTTTTCAACCTGGCGCGACCGGGATTTCGATGATTGATCTGGATAAAGTCTCTTATCTGGTTTTGTACGACACCAAACGGCCTGTCGAAATCCGAAGCTTGCTGTCGCGCCACGCCGCGAAGCCAAACGCCAAATCGCCAGACGAAATTTTACTTGATTGGCTGGAAGACAGAGCATTGCGGTTGATCGAATAACCGAGGCTGTGCAGTCTTCTATTCCGTTATTAACTTTTGTTGCGTATTCTTTCCGTCGCTCATCCGCACAATTTCAATCAGACACCCGCTCGATTCATAGAAGTGGGTTGGAGACCTTTATGCGCACGAAATTAGCAATTCTGCTTTGTCTTGTTTTCGCCGGGCAGTGTTTTGCCCAAAACAGCAGCGGCAAGAATCAAGCCCGCAACAGAGATGAAACCGCGATCCGCGAAGTCGTGGCCAGATATGTTGATGCCCGCGAAAAGATTGACCCGAAGGCGGTCGAAGAACTTTTCACCACTGATGCCGATCAGCTTGTTTCTTCGGGAGAATGGCGAAAGGGACGCGAAGCTGTCGTCAACGGCACGATGGCCAGTTCGCGCAGTTCAGGCGGCAAACGCACCATCACCGTTGAATCCGTCAGGTTTGTTTCAAACGATGTGGCAATTGCCGATGGACGTTACGAACTGACAGGGTTGGCCGGCGGCGCAAACCGCAGCATGTGGACTACGCTGGTGTTGAAGCGAACAGGGAAGACGTGGCGGATCACAGCCATTCGCAACATGCTTCCAGCCGCGCCAGCGCCGAGCCGGTAAATTACCAACCAAAGATCATTGCCGAGACTATGAACAACAAAGCTTTGAAATTTTCCCTGCTCCTAAGTTTTGCGTTGCTGCTGGCTTTCCAGGTTCTGGTTACTTCGCGCAGCGCAATTGCCCAACAATCTTCTGCCGGTAAAAAGGCGTCGTCGTTTGAGTATGGCGGAGGCGCGGAAGGATCGCGCTATTCACCGCTCAAACAGATCAATCGCTCGAACGTGCAGCGATTGGAAATTGCCTGGACTTACGAAGCCGCCGATGGCGCCGGAGATTCGCAAAATCAACCTGTCGTTTCGGACGGAATCTTGTACGGCGTAACTGCAAAGCACAAAGTTTTTGCGCTGGACGCGGCGACCGGTAAACAGTTGTGGAGCTTCGATTCCGGCATTGCCGGGCGCGGGCCGAATCGCGGCGTCAGCATTTGGAGTAGCGGAAAAGAGAAGCGAATTTTTGCTGCTGGGCAGAGTTTCGTTTACGCGCTGGATGCGACGACTGGAAAGCCGATTCCCAGCTTCGGGGCTGACGGGCGCATTGATCTGCGCGAAGGTCTGGGGCGCGATCCTGCCAAGCTTTCAATTGCGCTGACTACGCCGGGCGTTGTTTACAAAGACCTGTTGATTGTCAGCGGGCGAATGCCTGAATCGCTGCCTTCGCCGCCGGGAGACATTCGCGCCTTCGATGTTCGCACAGGCAAATTGCGCTGGTCGTTTCACACCGTGCCGCGTCCTGGCGAATTTGGGTACGACACCTGGCCAAAGGAGGCCTGGACTTACACAGGCTCCGCCAATAACTGGTCGGGCATGGCTGTGGACGAAAAGCGTGGAATCGTGTTCGTCCCGACGGCTTCGGCGGCGGATGATTTTTACGGAGCCAATCGCATCGGCGACAACTTGTTTGCGAATACGATGTTGGCGCTGGATGCCGCGACCGGCAAAAGAATCTGGCACTTTCAGGCAATCAAGCATGACTTATGGGATCGTGATTTTCCTTCGCCGCCGACGCTGGTGACTGTAAAGCACAACGGCAGGCGAGTTGACGCAGTGGCTCAAACAACCAAATCCGGTCACGTTTATTTGTTCGACCGCGCGACCGGCAAGCCGCTGTTTCCGATTGAATACAAAACATATCCAGCCAGCGAAGTTCCCGGCGAAGTCGCCGCCGAAACTCAACCGCTGCCGACGCGGCCTGCGCCGTTTTCGCGGCAAACTCTGACTGAAGATTCGCTGACCAACCGCACGCCCGAAGCTCACAAATGGGCTTTGGAACAGCTTCGCACGCTGAGCAATGACGGCCAGTTCCTGCCAATCAAAGTGGGAAAAGAAACGATTATCTTTCCTGGTTTTGATGGCGGCGCGGAGTGGGGCGGTTCGGCCTTTGATCCTGAGACCGGATTGCTGTACGTCAACGCGAACGAAATGGCCTGGCGCATGAGCCTGGCCGAAAATCAAAGCGGCAATTCCGGTCGGCAGATTTACAACCGCAATTGCGCGACCTGTCACGGAGACAATCTGGCCGGTTCGCCGCCTCAAATACCGTCGCTGATTGGCATCAGTTCCAAACTCAAAGCCGAAGCCTTGACGACGATCATTCGCCAGGGAGCAGGCCGTATGCCAGCTTTCCCGAACCTGTCGTCAGCCGATCTGACTGCGCTAATTCAGTTTCTGTCGAGCGGCGAAAGCAAGGAACTCACAGCCAAAGCCGACACCAACCTGCCGAAATATCGTTTCACCGGGTATCACAAATTTCTTGATCCCGATGGTTATCCGGCCATCGCTCCGCCGTGGGGAACGCTGAACGCAATCAACCTGAACACAGGCGAATACGCCTGGAAAATTCCGTTCGGCGAATACCCGGAACTGGCGGCGAAAGGAATGAAAGACACTGGCTCTGAAAATTACGGCGGGCCGGTGGTGACGGCTGGCGGATTGGTTTTCATAGCCGCGACGAACTTCGACCGTAAGTTCCGCGCCTTCGATAAATTGACGGGCAAGCTGCTGTGGGAAACGACTTTGCCTTTTGCGGGCAATGCAACGCCTGCGGTTTATGAAGTCGGCGGCAAACAGTTCGTAGTTGTTCATGCCAATGGCGGCAAAGCCAGGCGCGACGAACCGAAGGGCGATGTTTATCTGGCGTTCGCCCTGAAAAAATAGAAACTCTGATTGGAGATTTGGATGAGCAAGGCGTTTCAAAAAAGCTTCGCTATGCGTCCCAGCAAAGTGCTGGCCAAATTGCGCGCCGGCGGCGTCGTCAATTGTTTCAAGTTGAATTTTGCCGATGCGCGAGCGGCTGAATTGGCGGCGCTGTTCGGCTTTGATTGTTTGTGGACTTGTCTGGAACACACCGCCAACGATTGGTCGGATGTCGAAAAGCAAATTTATGCCGCCAAATCGCAGGACACAGACATTGTTGTCAGAGTCGAACGCGGCAGTTACAGCGACTTGATTCGGCCTTTGGAACTGGATGCGACGGGAATCATCGTGCCTCACGTCATGAATCTGGCTGACGCCAAACAAATAGTCTGGCAAACGCGCTTTCATCCGGTCGGTCGGCGACCGCTGGACAGCGGAAATGCCGACGGCTCTTATTGCAATGTCCCGCTGGCGGATTATCTGCGTCAGGCCAACGAACAACGATTCGTGATTCTGCAAATCGAAGACCCTGAACCTTTGGCTGAATTAGATGAGATTGCCGCTTTGCCGGGATACGACATGCTGTTGTTTGGGCCAGGCGATTTCAGTCACGCTGTCGGAGCGCCCGGACAAATGGATCATCCTGAAGTTGTTGATGCCCGCAAACGTGTGGCTGAAGCCTGTCGCAAACACGGCAAGTTTGCCGCAACAGTTGGTTCTACGGCGACTGCGCCTGAATTGATTGCGATGGGCTATCAATTCATCAACATCGGAGCGGACGTGTTGGGGCTGAATCAGTATTGTCGAAAGCTGCTGGAAGATTTTGATGGGGCGATAAATTCGTTGTAGCCGCTTGTTAGTTTTGGGACGCTCCCGATTTTGAGCCGTTTGAGCTGATAGGGATACTGGCGATAACTGTTGTGCCTTTGCCAGGGTTGCCAGTGACATTGACTTCGCCTCCAAATATGTGCGCTCGTTCGCGCATTCCCAGCAGGCCGATTGAGTGTGGGTCGTCCATTTCTTTTTTGGTGATGCCTCTGCCGTTGTCGCGGACTTTCAAGACCAAAGAGCCGTTTTGACGGCTCAAACTGACTTTGACTGCAGTTGCTTCCGAATGACGGGCAACGTTTGTCAGTGATTCCTGGAAGATACGGAAAAGCGCGGTGTCGCTTTCCCGGCTTGATAAATGCTGAGGCATCGGCTGGTCAAATTCGCAGACGATTCCTGTGCGGTTGCTGAACTCTTCGGCCTGCCATTCGATGGCAGCAATCAGCCCCAAAGTGTCCAGCACTCCCGGTCTGAATTGAGTGGCGACGCGGCGCATCGCCACGATGGTTTCATCAACCAGTTCCAGGATCAAAACCATTTTGCTTCGCAACACCTGCGAATTTTCCGTTCCCTGAGGCAAACGCTTTTCCAACCACTTAAGGTCAATTTTCAATCCGGTCAGCAACTGCCCCAGCTCATCGTGAATTTCGCGGGCGATGAAGGCGCGTTCTTCTTCACGCGCCTGCTGCAATCTTGCCGCCAGCTCTCGCATCTGTTCGCGCGATGTTTTCAACACTTCTTCAGCGCGTTTGCGATAGGTGATGTCGTTAAACGTGACGACGAAGCGATCACCCGCTCGAGCCAGCCGAACCTCAAGATCAACATAAGAACCGTCTTTGCATCTGACAAGCCATTCACGAGGGATGGAAAGTATTTCTGTAGCAGTAGTAGCTGAGATCGCTTTTTGCCAGTTGATGCTGGCGTTCTGACGTAGCTCAGGATCAGGGTAAATTTGTTCAAACCACTTATCGAGATCAGACAGGTCTTCAATTGTGTAGCCCAGGTCACGGACAAACTGCCTGTTGATCAACTTGACCGAGTTATTTTGGTCAATAACTGCAACTGCAATGGGCATTGACATCGTAATCTTGTTCAGCAACTTTTCGTTCAACCTGGACATGCGGAAACGAAATGCTGCGAAAAACACAAATCCGACCAATGCCAGGCTGAATACATAGAACCAGGTGCGTTGATAAAACCACTTTTTGATATGAATTGGAGTGCCGATGTTTGGTGGCCCCCATTGTCCTGCGGCATTGGCGACAGAGACCCGGAAAAGATAATCATTCGGTGGCAGATTGGTGTAATAAGCAACGCGCCTGTTTCCGACTTCAATCCAGTCCTTGTCCCAGCCTTCCAGCATGTATTTGAATTGAACCTTCGTTGGAGCTATCAGGCTTAATCCGCTGTAGTGAATTTCAAGGTTTTGCAAACCTGGGCCAATTTGAATATCGGCGCCCAAAGGAACCGAAACTCCGTCGGCAATGATTTCCTGGATTGATGCTTGCAGCAAGGATGATTCGCCCAAGATTTCACGCGGATCAAACGATACCAGCCCACGAATGGTAGTGATCAAAATACGTCCGTCGCGTGTTTTCCACGACGAAGGCTGGGAACCGCCATTGCACTCTTCGCTGCGCATGCCGTCTGACAATCCATACCGAATCGGTGTCAGTTGTCTTATTTTGCCTTTATCCAGGTCGTCAAACTGCCGCTTGGCTACGCGAAAGATTCCGTGATTTGAAGTCAGCCAGAAATTACCAAGCCCGTCTTCAATCGTGTCGAAGACCTGACTTTCCAACAGTCCCTGCTCAATTGAATAAGTCGTGACTGTTCCATCCGGGCGCAATCGGCACAATCCGTTTTTGTATGTTCCGATCCACATATCTCCAGCGGCATCTTCGTAAATGGCAGTAGTTTGATCCGATGGCAGTCCCTGGGCTACTGAGTAATTTTTGATAGTCCCGTTTTTGATTTGGAATGCGCCGCCGGGCATTGCGACTGCCCACAGGCTGCCATCCCGTGCAACCATAAGGTCGCCAATCAGACTTCCGTTCAATCCCTTTTCATTTTCTGAGTTGTCGAAACGTCCGTCTTTGAACCGGCTGACACCTTTATATGTGCCTATCCATAAACTGCCATCTTTTGTTTCAACAATGGATGTAACACTGTCGTGTGTCAGCCCCTGTTTTGTGTCGTAACAGTTGAATTTTCCGTTTATGAATTGGCATAGACCGCCGCCGGTTCCGAGCCACATCTCTCCGTTTTTAGTTTCGTAAAGCGAAAGGACTTCGTTGTCAGGCAAACCGTCTTTGGTTGACCACGATTGAAGCTTTCCATTCTTTAGTCTGGCCAGCCCGCCGCCTTCGCCCAGTCCCATCCAGATACTTCCGTCGCGCGCTTCCAAAACACACCAAATGTCGTCTCTGTGTAAGCCCTCTGTTTCGCCAAAAACCATGAATTTTGGAGTTCTTACTTTGAACAGTCCATTGCTGTCCGAACCTATCCAAAGAAGTCCTTCAAAATCAACCAACAGACAGTGAATACGGTCGTTTAGAGTCTGAATATTTTTGGAATAATTGACCACCCGATTACCTTCCAGATAATCCAGTCCGGTTCCGGTTCCCAGCCATAACTTTCCGTCTTTGTCTTCGGCAATGGAAAAGACGCTGTTGTCTGATAGTCCATTTTGAACTGTCAGTTTCGATAATTTTCCATCTTTGAATTTGTTCAATCCTCCGCCTTCGGTGCCGATCCAAATGCTGCCATCGCGGCTCTCGCGTATTTCGGAGACTTTGTTCTTACTTAGGCCAGAATCTTCTGTGATTTTTTCAAATTTGCCGTCTTTGATCCGTGTCAAACCTTTCTCAGTGCCGATCCAAATGCTGCCATCGCGGGTGGATAATATATTTCTGATGTCGTTATCAATCAGTCCGTCTTCAGTGGTTAAGATCGAAAACCGCCCTTGGCTGAGTTTGGCGACCCCCTTGCGAGTGCCAATCCAAATTGTGCCGCTTGAGTCTTCGGCCAAAGCATTTATGTGAGTATCAGGCAAACCTGAATTTAACGTATAGGCTGTAAAACGATCATTTTTGATTTGATTCAACCCGCCTCTGGTTCCAACCCATAGACTGCCATCGCTGCTGGCAAATATGACGTTTGTGAATACGTTATGATTGGCCCAGCCAGGCATATCCTTGTAGTTTTTGAAGGAGATACCGTCGAAGCGTGACACGCCTTCTTGAGTTGCAACCCACAAATGGCCATCTTTTGTTCTGGCCAGGTCAATCACAGAGTTTTGCGGCAACCCTTGAGCTGATTCCCATTGATCCAACATTATCTGAGACTGGCCAGATGTATCCGATTTTTTATTGGTGGTATTGGATTGGGCAGAGATCGAAATGGCGGAAGTATGCGGTGCGGATTGATTGTTTGGTAAATTTGAGCGAGGTTCACCGACAACTGCCAAAAAAAGCAGGGCAAAATTCAATATAACAGGGAACTTGGTTTTCAAAATGGCCATAAAACAAACGATTCCAGCTAAAATTCCTTTGCTGTCTGAAAACTCAATACCGGGGCTGATTCTTTTTCAAGTGTCTTATCGTCAGAGCCGTGTTGCCAAAATTCCTACTTTCGTCTTGGCATAACTAACAATAATCCGACGGCTGACTGTGTAAAATTACCACTTACAAGCCAAACCTGCCAGATGAAACCGAGCATTTCCCTACATTTCATAACTCTTTGAAGATTCTTTCAATGAAATTTCAATTGCGCTTTAAGACTTGGCCAGCCGATTCCCTTATCTTTCGCCTCGCTTGAGGAGGTGAGCAGAATGAATCAACCAAAGATTGTTTCCGAAGTTTCTCAATTAACGGGTCAACCAAACAGGCACAGTGCAATTACCCAAAAATTGCCGGAAATGCCTGAAGCGGTTCAAGCAACGGCGACCAAGGCGTCGCTGAGTCGCACGTTGTTACACGTGGCCTGGATGGCGATTTTGCTGGGATTGATTGTTGAAGGCCTGATTTTGATCGTCGCCGCCAGCTTTGGAACATTTCTAGCGGGCAAACCGGTATTGGCCGACCTGGTTCAGAAAGTTTCGTGGTCGGTCATTGTTTGCATCGGTTTGGCTTTGGCCAGAGGAGCCACTCGTTTGTTTGCCTCAGAGGTGCAGGCAGCGGCTTCGGGAATTGCCGGATTACTGACGGCGCCGGCGGCTTTTGCCATCTCTCGCAGCCTGCACGAAGGAATTCAGGAAGCTCTGTTCATCAAAGTTTTTCAGGGCGGAGCGGGTTCGCCTGTGATGCTGGCGCTGATCAAAGGAGTTGAATACGGCTGTCTGGGCGTGTTGCTGGTTTGGGTTGGCAAACAAGTTTGGGGAAAGGCGTTGGCTCATGCGGGGGTTGGGTTGGTGGTGGGAATTGTTTTCGGCGCGGTATTGATTGCTGCGATGATCTGGGGTTCGGCTTCGCCGATGACCATGGGCGCAATGCTTTCGCGCGCCATCAACGAAGTCATTAATCCGGTTGGATGCTCGCTGACGCTTTATTCGGCGGAAATTCTAGGGCGAGGGCTAACTGTGAGTAACCAGCTTGATGATTAAGTTTTAGTTGGAAGTTATTCAAATCTGTCACTGAAGACCCCTTTCAAGTGACGGCAACAAACAGTTCGTCTGTGTTTTCAAAGGAGGCTTGGCAATGTTTCGTAACAATCGTTTTTTTGTAAGCTTGTTTTTGGTTTTCGCGCTGCTGGCTCAACCATTGGTGGCAATGGCTCAGAATAAAACTCTGAACTCCGGGGGAGCGAACTCGTCAGCCGGGCAAAACGGGGCCAGTGTTGACCTTACCAGAGTTCGTCCTGTTGGCCCCGATGTGGTTGATGTGACCTGGGATGTGACCATTCCTTCAGGTGTTGAAGTGCAGGGGTTCGATGTCCGTGTTGACGCAGGGTTGAGCAATGGGACAACTCAAACCGACAGCCAATCTTTCGGCAGCAATGCCCGTTCCGGGAGCTTCAAATTCAATTTACCATTGGCTTCAAATGGCGGCGGCCCTAAACCGGGTGGCGGAACAGGCGGGGTTATCAGCCCTGCTAACAATGGCGGCGGTGGAATCGGTGCCAATCAGGCGCTTTGCCAGAATGGCTGTGCCAAGACCACCAAAACCAGCAGCGATTTTCAGAAGTGCGTTGCGTCTTGCCAGAATGGCGGCAGCAATGGTGGAGGAAGCAATGGCATAAAAGAAAAATCTGCTCAAGGATCCGACAAGACTCCGCGCAAATTTGGACAAGGCAATATCTCTGGCGGCAATACTGGCTCTCCAAAACCGACTCCAACCCCCAAGCTCAATCCTCCATCGTCGAACCCGGCTCCTTTGCCCAGGCCGACCCCGCCTGCAAAGCCTGCGCCGGAGCAAGTTCGAATCACCAAGCTTCAGGCTTTCATCACGGCGAAATTTGCCAGCGGTAACGACGTGACTGCTCTCAGCGAATTTATTCAGCCGACCGACAAGGCCACCGGCGAAATGAAGTTGAAGGGCGCGCGCGGCTCTTCGCTGCAAGTCAAAAAGCTGGTTCATCTGAACGAAGTCGCCAGATTAGCCGCCGAATGTCCAGCCGGGCAGAACTGTTTTGATGTGATTGCAGAACTGCGCGGAGTGAATGCCAATGGTCAATTCAAAGTTTCTCTGGAAGCCATCTATTCCAACGGCCAACGCAGAACCAACTCGCGCACGGTTGGGAACCTGTTACGTCCCGTCAGATTGTCAGTTGATAAGGTCGCGGGAGCGCAAGTCGCCAATGTGCTGGTGAACATCAACGGCGGCGGTAACCGTGAACAGTTCGTCAAAACCGATACTCAAGGCGTTGCCGTTCTGCAACCCACACTTCCGACCAAAAAATGAAATAGCTGAAAACTTTAGTTGGCGGCAAAGCGCACGTTTTCGAGCGACGCGCAATCAAGCGAAGAAGCGGCTCTGGCTTCATCGCCTCATTGCAAATCTCGATTGCAGCGTGCGGCGTGGAGGCGTGCGCCTTGCCGCCAGCTAACAGCCAGTCAAGAAGACAAAAATGAAATGTCTCAACAACCAAGGAGGACAATAATGCGATTCAACTTTTCATTGAAAACCAAGGCTCGAAAACTGATGGCTGCTGCTCTGATTACATTTGCGGCTTTTGGGTGGCTGATGGCCGAAGCCGGGAAGCAACGCGACGCCAGCGGAACGCTCACTTTGGAACTTTGCAAGAAAGGCGCGAACGGTCAATGGGAAGTTATTGACCGGGTCAAAAGCCCTGTCAGTTTCACAGCCAGCATTATGGATTTGGCCGCAGGCAAAGAAATCACCAGCAATTTCAGTTGGCGCGGAACCAGCGAAAAAGGGTTGCGCGCCGAAGGCCGAATGTTGCGCGCAGGCAAAGTGAAAATTGATGTGACGCGCGGTTTGCTGGAACTCGACCTGCCGATGGAAGCGACCGTCAACGGCAAAAAAATTCCGCTCAACGTCAAACTTACCTCCGAATCCATTTCTTCGCCGACCGGCCAGATCAGCGGCAAAAAAGCTTCCTTGAACAATGGCACGTTGACCGCAGGCATCGTCGGTTTTTCGGTTATCAAGCAGCGTGATCTGGTGGATGAACTGGCTAAGGTTGGCGACAACAACGGTTCATTGGTTGCGCGCAAAGCCGAACAGAAAAAAGAAGGTATTCGCACTTCCGGCGTAGTCGCCGGCAGCGCGGGGCTTTCCGAAGAACTGATCGTCGTCATGCGCGGCGATGGAACTGTCCGCGCGAAATAACAGCCAGTTCCGCTCAAAAGGCATTCAACAAACAAGGTGCGGCGGAAATCCCCGCCACACCATTCAGGCAGGAGGCAAAAATGAGAACAGTTCGGTTGCAAGCCATTCGTTTCTTCACGCTTACACTGGCAATTATCAGTTTGATGTTCACTCAACCCACCTTGTTGACTCGCTCTGCGGCGGCAACAAACGGAAAAACTTCAAGCCCCGAAATCAAAAAAAACGCCACTAAAGCAGGCAAAGCAAAAGCGATTGAAAATTACGGCAAGTTGCCGCTCAGCTTTGAGCCAAATCAAGGTCAGGCTGATCCGGCTGTGCAATTCCTTTCGCGCGGTAACAGTTACACGTTGTTTCTGACCGGCAACGAAGCGGTGATGGCGCTTCGCGGTTCCGAAAAGCAAAACGGCTTTTTGAAGCTGCAATTGGTCGGTGCGAACGCTGCGCCGCAGGTTGAAGGCCGCGACCCGCTCGAAGGCAAATCGAATTACCTGCTCGGCAATGACAAATCTAAATGGCATGTGGACATTCCGACTTTCGGCAAAGTCCGGCAAGGCGAAGTCTGGCCGGGCGTGGATATGGTTTGGTATGGCAACCAGCGGACGCTGGAATACGACTTCATCGTCAAACCTGGCGTTGATCCTGAACAAATCAAACTGATGTTTGAAGGCGCGCAAAAGCTGCGTCTGGATGCCGCAGGCAATCTGACTCTGAAAACGCAGGCGGGTGAATTGACCCAAAAAGCGCCGGTTGTTTATCAAGACACAGAACAGGGAAGAAAGATCATCGCCGGAAAGTACCTGTTGAAAAGCCACAACGAAGTCGGGTTTGAGATTGGCGATTACGACGCCAGCCGCCCGTTGGTGATTGATCCGCAGTTACTTTATTCGTCCTTTGCAGGCGGCAGTTCGACCGATGAGGTCAGCGCCGTTGCGGCTGATGCACTTGGCAATTCTTATCTGGTGGGAACCACCTTTTCG
Source organism: Acidobacteriota bacterium (assembly GCA_017991275.1). GTDB lineage: Bacteria > Acidobacteriota > Blastocatellia > RBC074 > RBC074 > RBC074. The sequence goes on along the minus strand of JAGNMH010000019.1, from coordinate 4,839 downwards.
ACTAACATTCCGGTGAAGGGAGCGTTTCAAAGCCAGATCAACGGCACGGATAGCGACGTTTTTATACTCAAACTGAATGCCAACGGGACAAACAGCGTTTATTGCACTTATTTGGGAAGCCACAATCAGGACCTTGGGCGGGACATTGCTTTAATGAGCAACGGCCAGGTTTGTTTGACTGGAACGACCAAAACTCTGGGGACGGCGGATTTTCCGACGACGTCGAACGCCTATCAGGGCAACGGCACGTTTGCCAGTTGTCTCCTTTCGTTTTGTCGTGGCAATGACGCTTTTGTCACTGTCCTAAATGCTGCGGGAAATGGCCTGGTTTATTCCAGCTATTATGGCGGCAGTAGCTTCGGGTTCAGCAACTTTGATAACGGCAAGTCAATTGCCGTGGACAACACAGGCCGAATTTTTATTGCCGGAGCCACAGTTTCCACCAACCTGCCTGTCAAGAATGGTTTTCAGAAATCGCTTTCCACCTTTGCGCTGGCCGATGTTTTCATTGCCGTGTTTGATCCGGCGAAAAGCGGCAATGACTCCCTGCTTTATTCCAGTTATCTGGGGGGAAGCGGTGTAGACGCAGCAATTGATGACCTTACCGTAGACATCGCGACGGACAATGTCGGGAATGCTTATCTGGCTGGAACCACATTTTCCGACGATTTAGCCACCAAAGCCCCAGCCGGGCAAAGCTTGCCGCCGTTGCAGGCTGGATTTCAGGGCGGGGGCACCGACGGCTTTGTCGCCAAAATTGATACCGAAGCCAGCGGAGCTTCCTCTTTGACTTATCTGACCTATTTTGGCGGGAACGGATTTGATCGAGTGGATGCCATCACGGTTGATTCGCAACAGCGCGTTTACATTACCGGCGAGACCAGCTCAGCCGCTGTCACTTTTCCGCTTAAGAATGCTTTCAGGTCAACACAGGTTGGCACTGAAGCTTTTGTGGCCAAGATGAATGCGGACGGCACGGCGTTGTTTTATTGCAGTTACATTGGCGGGGATGGCTCTGACATTGGCAGAGACATTGCCGTTGATTCGGCTGGCAATGCTTATGTGACTGGCTTTACCAATTCTGGAGCGAGCTTTCTGTCGGTCAATCCGTTGTCGGCCAATCTGGCAGGCACTGTCTTTCTGGCAAAAATCGAAGCGTCAGTTTCCGCCACGACTACGCCAAAACTGCTTTACTCAACAACCTTCGGAGGAGACAGCACTTCTGTTCGCGGAATTGCGTTGGATGCCACCGGGAACCTGTATGTGGCGGGTTCGACGAACGGCAATCTCATCACAACTCCTGGGGTTTTCCAGCCGACATTCAGGGGCGGCAGTTCCGATGGTTTTGTCGCCAAGTTCAGTTCGACCTTTCCCGACACCATCGGAGTCTTTCGGCCTTCGACAAATCAATTTTTTCTGCGTAACTCTAATGACTCTGGCGCGGCCAACATCACCTTAGGGTTTGGGCAGGCGGGCGATATTCCGGTTGCCGGTGACTGGGATGGCGATGGGGACGATGAACCCGGAGTTTTTCGTCCCAGCACAGGCCAGTTCATTTTGCGAAAAAACACCAACAGCTTGTTCTGCAATTTTCCTTTTACTTGCACCACCACGCTTTTCTTCGGTCAAGCGGGCGATTTGCCAATCGTAGGCGATTGGAACGGCGACGGCATTGACACCGTAGGCGTTTACCGCGTCATCAACGGCAACGGAACCTGGCTGCTCAGCAACAGTCCGAACGTGGACAACACCTCTCCACAAGTAAATGTCTCGCAGTTTGTCTTTGGCCTGGCCGGACAACTGCCCGTCGCCGGAGACTGGAACGGGGACGGTATTGACACGGTCGGCGTGTTTCAGGGCGGAGGCCAGTTCGCCATCACCAATCAACTGTTGAATTTCGATCCCGCCGAAGCGGTCTTTTTCATCGTGCAGGGCGGAGTCGGTTTGCACCTGAGCGGCGATTGGGACGGAGACGGCGTAGACACAATGGGCTTTTTTAACAACGGAACCGTCCAGCTTCGCAACAGCAATTCCACTGGCCCAGCCAATCTAAGCTTCAATTTCGGCGTGGCTGGCGATTTGCCGTTGGCCGGAGACTGGAACCGCAGCCCGCTCGGCGGAACCAGTATTTTTTAGGCAGCTTTTACAACCCGTTTCCCGCAGTTTTTAGCCTCCTTGAAACCTGCGACGCAAGTGTCGCACTGCGGGAAGCGGCTTTTTCTTCAACAATTGCCCCACTCCGAAAGCGCAGTCGGTCTGCGTGTAGGCTGACTACAGATCGGCTCGTTGGCACCTGCTGATTGCCTGTCCTGCTGCACAAGATGGCCGGCTGCGTTACGGGATTCTTTGAAAAGACTTTCACGGGAATTTCAAAACGGTTTCAAGATTTAAGGTCGCCGTTTTGAGTATTTTTCGCGGCGTCAGGAAAGTAGCGAAAACAGTCCTGAATAAGGTTTACCGCATTCTTTCAAACAATGCTCCCCCTTAACAGCGGCTGGCCACTTTGCCAGTCGCCTTATCTCAACCAGGCAAATATAACCGGAGGTAAAGTTATGAGTAATCAGCTTTGGTATAAAGAAGATTTTGTAAATTCCATTCATCGGTTGGGGCGACGCTGGCCGCAATTGGCTGCGCTGTTTCTGGCTGGCGCTGTGTTGTTGACCCTGGCGGCGTGGCCGATGGCAAATCCGGTCGGCCACGGAAACGCTGCCGCATTCATTTCGATCAAGCTGACCTTCAAGTTTGGCAAGCGCACTAACACAGGCACTTGCGGCCCAGGCCGCGGTATCTGCGACATTACGTTAGGCGTGGCGCGCTCTGGCTCGGTCGAAGGCACTGTAACTCCGCAGGGAAGTGATCGAATGGATGTCGTTTTTGAGTCCGCCCTGCCTGATCGCACCATTGAAATTGCGGAAAATATCCCGATGGAAGAATCAGTCGCCAGAAAGCTCGGCTTTAAGAGCCTGACTGTCCAAAAGGGGAGTTACGCCCTTGATCCCGGCAAGGGCAAATTTGGCGGCGTCACACTCAACATCAAAACTACAAAATAATAGGCAAACGACCTGAATGAGCCTGTGATAAGTCTGTTTCACGCGCCTAACTTTGATTCAAAAGAAGGAGAATTTTTAAATGGAGCTTCAACTTAAATTGCAAGACATAACCCGGCAACACTCAATTGTTATGAATTCCCGGCGGTCTGACCGCGCAGGTTTCATTGCGACCAGTCTCTTTTTTATGTTGCTGATATTTACGCCAGCCGCTTTTGCCCAGCAGGTTTTTACTGGAACGAGCACGGCTGAAGCGACGACTGCATTGAACGCTTTTCGTACCGCCATCGGCGGCGCGGACAATTCGCTGGTTGCCAGCCCGCAAACCAGCGGTCGGCGAGAGATCAACTGGGACGCAGTCAAACTGGATGGGACGGATTTCAACAACGTCACGACTGCGATTGTGGCGGGCAAGGTCACAGGTATTCCGGTCAATCGTTTCCAGGCGCGCGGCGCTCGATTCGATACGGTGCTGGGTGTCAGTAATGATGGTTTTGTCGGCGCCAACGGCAGTGTCGCCGGTCAATTTCCTTCGTTCAGCCCGGTCAACACTTTCGCCTCCTTCAACTCCAACAAGTGCGAAGTGAATTTCGTGCTGGCCTCCGCGCCCGCAAACACTCCGGTTCCGGCGGGAACGCGCGGATTCGGCGCAATCTTTCTGGATGTCGAACAGGCCAACACTTCCAGCATCGAGTATTTCAACGGCTCGGTCAGTTTGGGCAAATACTTTGTTCCAGTCGGAGCCAGCGGTCAGGCGGAGTTTCTGGGAGTGTTGTTCAATGCGCCGGTTGTGACCCGTGTTGTCATCACCACAGGCACGGCGCAAATTTTCAATTTCACGAACGGACAGGTCAGTGCTGGAGCCAGTGAAGGTGGAACCACAGACCTGGTGGCGCTGGATGATTTCATCTACAGCGAGCCGGTCACGGCCAACACTGCGGCGGCTTTCAGCGGCGCAGGCACGACGGCGGCGACTGATGCTTTTAACGTCTTCCGCACGGCAATTGGCGGCGCTGACAATTCAACCGTTGTCGGCCCACAAACCAGTGGTCGGCGCGAAATCAACTGGGACGCGGTCAAATTGGATGGCACCGATTTCAACAATGTCACGACTCCGATTGTGGCGAACAAGATAACGGGCATTCCGGTCAATCGGTTTCAGGCGCGTGGCGTTCGGTTCGACGTGGTGTCAGCCGTCAGCAACGATGGGTTTGCCAGTGCAAATGCCAGTATTGCCAGTCAATTCCCAGCGTTCAGCGCGGCAAATACCTTCGCTTCGTTCAGCAGCAACAATTACGCGGTGGATTTTGTGTTGGCTGGCACAACTATTCCGGCGGCCACGCGCGGGTTTGGTGCGATCTTTCTGGATGTCGAGCAGGCAAACACGTCCAGCATCGAATACTTCAACGGCACGGTCAGCCTGGGCAAATTCTTTGTTCCGGTCGGCCAGAACGGACAGCCGGAATTTATGGGAGTGTTGTTCGGTTCGGCGGTTGTCACTCGCGTCGTCATCACGACTGGAACGGCGCAAATCTTCAACTTCAGCAACGGCCAGGTTACAGCCGGAGCCAGCGAAAGTGCGACTACTGATTTGGTGGCTCTGGACGATTTCATTTACGGCGAACCGCTGTTGAATTCATCCAGCGTTTCATCGGCCAGCTTCACGGGCGTGGCGTTTGCCAGCGAAGCCATCACCAGCGTTTTCGGCGACCAGTTGGCTACCGGAACGGTTGTGGCGACGGCGACTCCGCTGCCGACGGCTCTTGCCGGAGCCAGCGTCACTGTCCGCGAC
>JAGNMH010000018.1 GCA_017991275.1 Acidobacteriota bacterium | reverse complement strand
TGTTTTCACGTCCAGCACCAGCCCATCAATTCCTTCGGCCAGTTTCTTCGACATGATCGAAGCGCAGATGAATGGGCGAAAAGGAACCGTAGCCGTCAGGTCGCGCAGCGCGTAAAGTTTCTTGTCCGCCGGAGCGATTTCTTTGGTCTGGCCGATCAACGACAAGCCGCATCGGGCCAGCACGTCTCGAAATTCGTCCAGTGACAGATCGGTCCGGAAGCCTGGGATGGCTTCCAGCTTATCCAGCGTGCCTCCGGTGTGAGCCAGTGCGCGACCAGAAATCATAGGCACAGCCACGCCGCAAACTGCCGCAATCGGAGCGATGACCAGCGAAGTTTTATCGCCCACGCCGCCGGTTGAATGCTTGTCCACTTTGGGCGCGGCTACGTGATCGTGCGTCAGCACGTCGCCGGAATAAAGCATCTCTTCGACCAGCGCGACGGTTTCAGCGTCGGTTAGCCCGCGCAGAAATCCGGCCATCAACCACGCTGCCATCTGGTAATCGGGAATTTCGTCGCGCGTGTACCCGCGAATCAAAAAAGCGATTTCGTCGCGCGTCAGCTCTTTGCCGTCACGTTTCTTTTCGATCAAATCCTGTGGTCGCATAAAACTTTATTTTTCTGATTTCAGCTTTTCGATCAAATCTGGCAATTCGAGTATGTTGGCCAGTCGTAAGAATTCTTTACCCGACAGCTCCTCGTCGGGGACGACTTCGTGTTCCCAGGTGGTTTCGTAAGGGATGTGAACTGCCTGTCCACCGATTTCCAGCACTGGCAAAATGTCTGATTTCATCGAATTGCCAACCATCAAAAACCGCTGCGGGTCGAGTTTGTGTTTGACGGTTAACGTTTGATAGGTCTCGGCGGTTTTGGTTCGCACGATTTCGATTTTGCTGAATCTTTCAGCCAGGCCGGAGCGAATGATTTTGGCTTCCTGTTCAAACAGTTCGCCTTTGGTAATCAACATCAAATCGTGAGCGGCGGAAAGCTGTGTAATGATTTCTTCAACTCCTGGCAACAGCACGACAGGCGCTCTGACCATTTCGCGGGTGATTTCGATCATCTGGCCAATTTCGGTTCCGCTGATCCGGCCTTCAGTCAGTTCAATGGCCGTTTCGATCATTGAAAGGGTGAAGCCTTTGAACCCGTAACCGTAATGTTCCAGATTGCGGACTTCGGTTTCGTACATTCGCCGCTCGATCCATTCGGCGTCGTGATATTGAGCCAGAATTTCAATGACGCGACTTTGAGTGTCGCGATAAATGTTTTCGTTGTGCCAGAGCGTGTCGTCAGCGTCGAATGCGATTACATCAAACATAGGTTACTTCTCACTTCGTGACTTCAATCTTGATACTGGCACAGCCAGTTGGGCCATATAGATCGAAGTCTTGCCTTCGTGCGAACTGTAATAGCTCATCCACAATTTGCCATTGTGCCAGACCAAACCCGGATAACTGTTGTCGCCTTTGCTGGGCAGTTCAACGATGTCGGTCATTTGCCCGGAGGCCAAGTTTATCAGACCTACACCGGTTCGCGTGATTTTGTCTCCGTAAAGCCTGCCTCCGGCAATTAGCCGCCCGTCCGGCAAACGTAATACTGCCGGGCCGCCGAATTTGTTCTGCCAACCATTGACGATCAACGGCTTGGTTTTCCAGTCGGCGAACGGAGCGCGCGATTCGGCAATGGTCGCTTTCGGTTCGCTGTCCACAGAGCGGAGAACGACCGTCAGATTGTCATTGTTATCAAAAGACAGTGCGGCTTCGTTTAAGCCCTCCAGGTCTTTCGAGATTCTTTCGTAATGAATGCCGTCGCGGCTGCGGGCGATGACGGCGAAGTTGCGGCGCGTTCCCGGTTCCCACGAATAAGCAGCGCCGTAAGCAAAGCCTTTGTGCCAGACGACCCGCCACAACCAGCTTCTTGAATTGAAGCCTTCGACTCGTTCCAGCTTGCCCCACTGCTTACCGTCTTTTGAAAAGCTGACGAAAGAATGAAAGTCAGCTTGTGGATTACGCGAAGGATCGGCGGCTCCGCACACCAGCATCATTCTGGTATCTGAAGGGCGATTGCCCGGAGCAATGGAAAACTTGGCGTCGCGCAAATCTCTTCCAGGCAATTCGATCAAGGCTGCCGATTCCCAGGCTTCGCCATCGTGCGAAGTCAGCACGCGCAATTTGCCTTCGCCATCGGCGTGCCCCTTGCCCTCGCGGAAGATGCAGAACCAGCGATTGTTGAAACGAATCAAGTCCGTGAAGGCGTTGTGTTCGCCCTGGTCCCAGATTTTTTTGACTGAAACTAACCTGATAACAGGCTTAGTTTCAGGCGAATGAGACTGGAAATTGAAAAGCAAAAGGGATGAAATCAGTGCCAACATGCGATTTTCTCCGATGCAGAGCCTTACAGCACGGCATAGATCATGTAGTTAAAATAAAGCCCGCTGAGAGTAATCAGGAATGGCCATACTCGCACCACATTTCCATACCGTTCAAAGCAGAACTCATAGACATAGGTTAGAGCGAAGAAACCAATCATCTCCTCAATTAGTTTCGCGCAGTCTCGATAAAGCCTGATGTTTGTTCTAAATCGGCCAAACAAGAAAAACCAGGTAAGAAAAAGTGTGCATCCACTAACAACGGCAATATTCGGTCGTAATAGTTGAGGAGTTTGGCTGAGTGCTCCTAGTGTCAAACTGATTGGCACAAAGAATGCCCCAATTTGCCAAGCAATTTGCTCATAGAATCGCTCATTTTCGACGCAGATTTTATGTTGAGCGACAAGGTTTTTGAGAGTTTCTTCTTTACCAAATAGGTCAATTGAATCATCAAGACGATTCTTGATTTCTATTCGGAGTTCGTCTTCAAGCTTACATCGCTCAAGGCTTATCAGTATGTCTTTTATGTCAAAGGCGGCCTGCGCCTCATTGTTAGTCCGTGGCGGGACAAAGACTTTCGCATTTTTCTTTGTATCTCTGACTGCAAAATAGAAGAGAACAAAGTAAGCGATAGCGCAAAAGAGAATGATCACAATGCGAACGGTCATTCCTGCGGAAGTTATCAGGGAATTTGGGTATGCCTCTGCTTTGAGATTGAGGATATATGCAAACAGCAACGAGTTTGCCAGCGTTGCTAATAATCTGTACCAAGCATCTGCTTTCATCAAGTCTCCAGGGCTGTAACAATTGAAATTGCTTGTATACCTTCGCCCCTCCCAAATGCGGTCAAGCCTTCCCCTGTCGTCGCGGTTATTCCAATATCTTTTTGACTTAGCCCCATCATTCGAGAAATTGACTCTTTCATTTGAACAATTTTGGGAGAGATCATAGGAGTCTTGCACTCAATAGTGACCGCAACGTGCGTGAGTTGGTAGCCCTCAAGATAGCTCAAGGCGACCTTAAGGTATTCCATACTGTCTGTGATCCCCTCACGGCACATCGTGTCGCTGACCTTGCCAATAACGTTTACACCGGTAATGCTTGAAACCGCGTTGGTAATGGAGTGCAGCACCACATCCGCATCGCTGTTTCCTTGCAAAGGCAGCTCGCCTTCAAAAACGACACCGCCCAACACCAACATCTTCCCTTCAGACGTTGGATCGAACCGATGGCTATCTTGTCCAATACCTACCTTAAACATAGTTTTTTTCGATGAGTGTGGGGTTTAGGTTCATTTCTTTTGCGGCGGTTTCCAATTAGTCAGCGGGCGCATCATTCCCGGCGAGTTCCATTTGACGACGAAGTAAGTCGCCGGAGTTTCGCCGACATTGCGAATGGCGTGAAGCTGGTTCGACGATTGAAAGATGACCGAGCCGGGGCCGGCTTTGCGCCGTTCGCCGTTGACCAGCGATTCGACAGTTCCTTCTTTGACCAGAATCAATTCTTCGTCAACGTGTTTGTGCGGTTCGTGCGGAGTCGCGCCGGGATTCAGCGTGGTGATGTGGCATTCCAGTTCGTCCAGCGTCGGGGTTGGGTTTTGGAAGACCTGGCGAGCCGCACCGACTTTGGATGGTTTGGCCACCATCTTTTCCCATTCGAACACCGACGAAGTCATTGTCGGCGGAACAGCTTTTTCCTGAGCGGCGCTGGTGAAGAGATTCGTCAGTTTGACGCAACCGAGCGTGACGACTACTGCGAATATGGCGACCAAACAATCTCTGCGAGTGAGTTTCATAAATGCTCCTTGTTGAGTTGTTCAAACAGTTTTTCGGCAATCATCAAATCTTCCGGCGTAGTGATTTTGATGTTATTTGGCGAACCTTCGACGATGGCGACTGGAACTCCCAATCGTTCGACCAGCGACGAATCGTCAGTCGTCAAGGCCGAAGGCAAATTGGCTGCGCGAGCTTCTTTGTTTGCGCGCATCAACAGTTCATAGCGAAACGCTTGCGGAGTTTGCGCTCGCCAGATTCGGCGGCGGTCAATTGTACGTTCTATCAAACCGTTTTCTACTTCCTTGATCGTGTCGGTTGCGGGCAGAGCCAGAATCGCCGCGCCGATTTCATTCGCTTTGGCAATGACTGCGCTGATTTGGGCGGATGTGACGAACGGGCGAACGGCGTCGTGGACGGCCACGATTTCAGGGTTGAGTTCAGCAACGGCTTCCAGCGCGTTTAAGATCGAATTGCTGCGTTCGGTTCCGCCGCTGACGTAATAGATTGGCTTGATGACTCGCGCGCCACGATTACGCGCCCGGAATTCGTCCATTCTGTCGGCAGGCAATGCGACGGCAATGGCTCCTATGTCATCGCATTCGACGAAGCGGCTGATCGTATGAGCCAGAATCGGCGCTCCGTCAATTTCCAAAAATTGTTTTGGGATTTGTCCGCCCAATCGTGATCCGCTGCCGGCGGCAGGAATGATTGCTACATTCATAAAATCAAAAGGCAAAAAGCAAAAGGCAAAAATCAAAAGTGGGAAGACGTTTCTTGACGCCATTTTTGCCTTTTGAGATTTGCCTCTTGATTTTTGATTTGTTCACTCGATTTCAGTTTCTTCTTCATGCCCGGCGGGAATTGGGGTCGAGCGCGAAGGACGATCGCGGTAATCGTTGCGATGATTTTCAGGTTTTGTGTCATCCACACGACCGAAGATCATTTTACCTGCCGTGGTTTGCAGCACGCTGGTGACGATCATATCCACGTTCTTGCCGATCATTCGACGTGCGTTGTCCACGACCACCATTGTGCCGTCATCCAGATAAGCCACACCCTGAGTGTATTCCTTGCCTTCTTTCAGGACGAAAACCTTCATGATTTCCCCCGGCAACACAACGGGTTTCAGCGCGTTGGCCAGTTCGTTGATGTTCAAAACTTCAACGCCGCGCAGATGAGCGACTTTGTTTAGGTTGAAATCATTGGTGACGATTGGCGCGTTGAGTTGTTTGCCGAGTTCGATCAGTTTCAGGTCAACTTCTTTAACTTGCGGGAAGTCGGTTTCGTTGATTTGAACATCCAGGCTCTGATTTTTTTGAATGCGTTGCAGGATGTCCAGGCCGCGACGGCCTCGATTGCGTTTGGCGGAATCTGAAGAATCGGCAATCTGCTGCAATTCGCGAAGGACGAATTGTGGAATCAGAATGATGCCGCCCATGAAACCGGCTTCGGCAATGTCTGCGACACGGCCATCAATGATGACACTGGTGTCCAGAATCTTGTAACCGAGTTTGGTTGTGCGTTCGCTTAGAATGCCGCCGAGCGCCGACAGGTCCAGGTAATCGCCTTTGGCTGCTCCGACCAGCAAGCCCACATAAGCCATAAACAGTGTCAGCGATAAAGTCAGGAAAGATTTGATCGGCGGATCCCAGGCTTGAGCCGTAATCAGAAAACCCATCAACGAAGCTCCGAAGATTCCCAGAATCGAACCGGCGGCTGCTCCGATCAGAGTTTTTAGCGAAGCCTGCCGGATGCGAAGCTCAAAGAAGATGATTCCGCCTGCCAGAATCGCGCCCACCAGAGCCGACAACAACCGCGAACCTCCGGGCAATCCCATGCTTTTACCAACCCATTCGGGGATTGGTTGAATCAATGCTCCGGCAATGACCAGAATTAGTGTAAAGACGGTACGAATCAAGATTATGTCTGCCTGCATAAAACATAAAACCTCAAGATAGTTATGGGCAGCAATCCCTGACAGCTAGCTTACTTGAGGCTATGAATAAAGATGAATCTTGAAGCTAACTGCCGAAATCGCTGTCGAGTATTGAGTAGGAAGTTGTCTGACGAGGCTGGATTCTAGCACGGCAGGTAGTGCGCGTCATGCAGGGCTCCGGGTGACTGTTCATGCCACATTACAGAGACAGAAGCCGGAAACGACAAGAAGTGTTTTGGGTAATTGGGATGATTTTAGTGAGACTTAATGTGCTCTTGCGTTAGTCGTAACACCGGGCTGCTAGCTTACCTTTTCAAAATCATTTTCCCAATCCATTACTGCCTGAAAAGGTAAATCAACAAAGACCAAACTGAGAGCTGGTTTCTTTGCACAGTGTGTTTAATCGCTATGACACTGCTGGCAAAGCTGATTTTGCTAATTGGGCAGGTTTTGCTTAACTTTTACATTGAACTTCTGGCGAGATCGTTTGATAGTCCAAGCATATCCAGGCTGAATCCGTGACCAAGAACCGGGAGGCAAATTCTCTTTTATGAAATCAGCTTTCTATGCAATGCGATTTACCGCGTTGTTGTTGTTTTCGTTTTTGAGTGGTGATTCCTTCGCACAATCCAACATCAACAGCCGTATTGTGGATGGCGCGCAAATGCCAATCGCGGGCGCGATTATCGCCGTGCAAAGTTCGGTTGGAAATCAGTTGGCTACAACGACAACCGATAACGACGGAGCTTTCTCACTGACAGGTTTACCTGATGGCAGGTTCATTATGACGGTCAATGCCAATGGTTTTCAGCCACGCCAGTTGCCGCTCAGCATTCGCAACGGCAAATCCGAACTTGGCAACATTCAACTCGGCACTGCTGGCGTTCACGCAACGATTACTGTTACGGCGCAACGCGGCGCAGTCGAATCCAGCGAAAGCATTTCACATCTTGTTTCGATAAGAGACGAAACTGAGTTGCGTAGCCGCCCGTTGGCAACAATTGGCAATGCGCTGGAAGGCACGCCGGGCATTCTGGTTCAGCAGAGTGCTTACGGGCAGGTGTCGCCGTTTTTGCGCGGGCTAACCGGCTATCAGGTGTTGAATCTGGTGGACGGCGTGCGCTTCAACAATGCGACGTTTCGTTCCGGGCCAAACCAATATCTTGCTTTCATTGAACCGAGCCAGGCGGAACGTGTCGAAGCGCTGCTTGGTCCCGTCAGCGCGCAATATGGAAGCGATGCGCTGGGCGGCGCGATCAATGTGCTGACGGCAACTCCGGCGTTTGCAAATGGAGTCAGTGGAGAAGTGCAGACGTTTGTCGCAAGCGCGGACGCAGGCGGCGGCGGGCAGGCGAAGCTCACGTTTGGCGCAAAGCGAATCGCGTTTTTGCTTGGCGGTTCGTGGCAAAAGCATAACGACCTGCGTGCAGGCGGCGGCGAAGATTCGCGCAATGTGCTCAGCCGTTTCTTCGGTTTGCCGCAATCACAAATTCGACACCTGCTAGGCGAGCGACAACAAGACACTGGCTTCACGCAATACGGTTGGAACGCGAAAGCCGCGTTGCGACTCGGCGAAACTCAATCGCTGTCATTGTGGTACCAGCGCGGCGTGCTGACCGGCGTGCGCGGTTACAAGGATTTGTGGGGCGGACTCGGAAGGTTGCGCTCGGATTTTGCGCCGCAGGATTTGCATTTCGGTTATGCGCGGCACGAATGGCTGAAGCCTGGCTGGCTGGATTCATGGACGAATACGCTTTCGGTCAACGCTCAGCGCGATGGTTCTATTCGGCAAAATCTGCGCACCACGGATCGTGTGACAACCGATGACGATATGGTGACGGCGTTTGGCTACGCTTCACAGGCAACGACGCATTTGGGCGGGCGGCAAGCTTTGGTTTTTGGCGGCGAGATTTATCGTGAACTCATTCGCGCCAGCCGTGTCGAATTTGATCCGGTCACAAATGCCAGCGTGCAACGACGTGCGCTTTATCCGAGTGGGTCGCGTTACGCGACAGTTGGTCTATTTGCTCAGCACGGCGCCGATTGGTTGACGAATCGTTTGCACAGTAATGTTGGCGTACGCTTCACGCGCATCGGCGTGCAGACATTTGCCGATCGCAACCGCGCCGGTAACAACGCCAGTCTTGGCGTTGCTGATTCTGACGAAAGTTTCCAGGATTTCACCTACAACGCCAGTCTGACGTGGCGCATAACATCCAGCTTAAATATGCACGCTTTGGCTGGACGTGGTTTTCGTGCGCCGAATTTGAATGATTTGGGCGCGCTCGGCTTGAACGACCTGGGCTACGAAATTCCGGCTTCGTTGGCGGTCGCCGCGAACGCGCTGATGGGCTTGAGCGATGGCGAAAACGCCTTGTCGAGTGGCAAAAAAGTTGAAGCGCTGAAAGCTGAAAGCCTGCAAAATTATGAATTCGGCGCGAGCTGGCAAACGCAAAAATTCTATGCAAGGGCACAAGTTTTCGACGCCGAATTGAAACAGCCAATTGTGCGCCGCACATTGTTGTTCGCGGCTGGCAACGTACCGGCTTCACTTGCCGGTTTGCCTGTTACAGCCATTACGCCCACGGCTGGCCAACGAGCGCAGAACCTGGTTACCGTCTCCACCGCGCTTGACTCGCGGGCGGTAAAAGCCTTCGTCAACGATGGCGCAGCGAAGTATTACGGCGTAGATGCTCTAGCGCGTTACAGCTTCACGCCGCGCTGGTTGCTGGAAGGAAATTACAGCTATCTGGTTGGACGCGAACTCAATCCGAATCGCTTTATTCGCCGATTGCCGCCGCAGCACGGACACGTCGCTTTGCGCTATCAGCCTGCCTTTTGGAATGGGCGGCTTGCCTGGATCGAAGCAAGCAGCGATTTGGTTGGCGCGCAAAAACGGCTGAGCGGCGGAGACGTCACAGACGAACGCATCGGCGCCGCCATCCGCCGCAGCGACATTGCTTCGTTCTTTCGCGGGTCGCTGATTCGCTCTTATTTGAGCGCAGGTAATGATGGCGCGTTCGGAACGGCAGACGACCTGTTCGCGGCGACAGGCGAGACGCTGTTGCAGATTCAGAATCGTGTGTTGCCGATTGGCACGACCATCAATGGCGTGAGCATCACGGATGACAACAGCCGCGCGCCTGTATTTCTGAAAACGGCCGGTTACGCAACGCTCAATTTACGTGCGAGTTTGCGCCTGGCTGAAAAGCTAAATCTTGATATGGCAGTGATGAACTTACTAGACAAAAATTACCGTACACACGGTTCCGGCGTGGACGCGCCGGGGCGCAATTTGTTTGTGCGTTTGCGCTATCAATTTTGACGTCTGCCCACCATTCCGCTTTCAACTGGGATCAAAAAAACAGGAGGTTTCTATGCGAAAAACTATGTTTATTGCTGCGGCAATTCTGCTTGTGCTCACGGGCGCAGGCGTGGCAGGTGGTTATCAGAAAATCAAATCAATGTTGCGCCCCGGCCCGGACGCTGGCGGCAAGGCAATAATTCTGCCCGTTGGATGGAAGATTTCGCCAGCCGGGCAACAGGTCAAACTGCCGGGCGATATGGCGATGAAGATCGTCGTCAGTCAGGACGGCAAACACGCATTCGTCAACACGGCGGGCTGGCACGATCACAGCGTCAATGCGATTGATCTGGCCAGCGGAAAAATAGTCAGCACCGTCAATGTTGGTAAAGATTGGGCAGGGATGGCGCTGAATCCGAAGACCAACGAATTGTTTGTTTCAGGTGGCAGCGAATTGACCGCACAGTTTGCCGGACTGGCCAAACAGCGCGGCGTCAGCGCCGAAATGCTAGAAGCGTTGAAGCTGCCAGTGCTGCGGCTGGGTTTCGCCAACGGCAAGTTGGAATCGAAACCTTCGCTGCCGATTGAAGGGCTGACAGGCAAAGACCGCTTTGTCGCGGGAGTGACTTACGGCGACGATGGTTCGTTGTTTGTGGTCAATACGCAGAACGACACGGTTTATCGCCTGAGCGGCGCGGATTTCAAAACGCAGGTTTCAACCAAAGTCGGCTACAGGCCTTATGCTGCTGCGCTTGCGCCGAGCGGCAAAACTCTGGCTGTCTCGAACTGGGGAGACGAATCGGTCAGCTTGCTGGATGCTGCGACCTTGAAAGAAACGGCCAAACTGAAAGTAGGCAGTCATCCGAATGACTTGGTGTACGGCAAAGACGGGCGGTTGTTCGTGGCCAACGCCGGATCGAACAGCGTCAGCGTGATTCGAGACGAAAAAGTCATCGAAACGATTCGCACTTCGTTTGAGCCGAAAGCCCTGGTCGGTTCGACGCCGGTTGCGCTGGCGATTACAGGCGACGGCAAACGGCTTTACGTCGCCAACGCGGACAACAACGACATTGCGATGATTGATATTGGCAGTGGCCGCGAATCCGAAGTGCTGGGCTTCATTCCGACCGGATGGTATCCGACCGCGGTCGCGGCTTCGCCAGATGGCAAAAAGCTTTTTGTCGGCACGGGCAAAGGCGGTTTGCGCCAGCGCGGGAATTTCCCCGCAGCGACCGAATACAAAATCGCTTCGCCTGATCCGAAGTCACAATACGATTACGTAGGCTCCGTGCTTGAAAGCGATTTCGCCATCATAAACGTGCCTGACGCAGCGCAACTGAAAGCTTATACGGCTCAGGTGAAAAACAACTTTCCGAACCCGTCAGCGCAGGTAGATCAAGCCCACGCCGAGAGCATCACCAAAGAAGTCTTTCCGAAGATCAAGCACGTGCTTTACATCATTCGCGAAAACCGAACTTACGATCAGGTGCTTGGCGATCTTGGCAAAGGCAACGGCGATCCGAACCTGACGCTGTTTGGCGCGCAAGTCACGCCCAACATGCACAAGCTGGTGGGTGAAACCGTCATTCTGGACAACCTCTATTGCAACGGCGAAGTTTCCGAAGACGGTCATCAATGGTCGAACGCCGCTTATGCAACCGACTTCACACAAAAGGCCTGGGTCAACAGCTACAGTCGCCGAGGCGAACCGGATGCCGACGAACGACTGACGGCTTCGCCTGCCGGATATTTGTGGGACAACTGCAAAAAGCACGGAAAGAGCTATCGCAGTTACGGCGAATTTGCGTCGTTCCGTTCGACTCCGGACAGCGAACCTGAATTTAGGGGAGCTTCCGGTTTGCGCGAAAACGCCAGCCTGGAATGGTCCAAGCTCAAGAGCCAGCCCGGTGGCCGCCAGCGAGACACGAAACTGGCTGAAGTCTTCATCAAGGAATTGAAGGAAGCCGAAGCGAAAGGCGAATGGTGGAACTTTATGGTTATGTCGCTTGGCGAAGATCACACCGACGGATTGACGCCGGGACGATTCACGCCGACCGCCTGTGTTGCGTCGAACGATCTGGCGCTGGGAATGATGATAGAAGCCATCACGAAATCGAAGTTCTGGCCAGAAACGGCGATCTTCGTCATCGAAGACGACGCGCAGAATGGCCCGGATCACGTGGATGCGCGCCGCACGGTCGGCCTGATTTATTCGCCTTATGTGCAACGCGGCGGCATCGTGGACAGCACGATGTACACGACGGCTTCATACCTGCGCACAATGGAACTGATTTTGGGCTTGCCGCCGATGACTCAATACGACCAGTTGGCGACTCCACTCTACCAGGTGTTCGCAACGAAGCCGGCGCTGACGCCTTACACCCGTGAAGAAGCTCGCGTTGATGTGATGGCGAAAAACGGTGCGACAGGCGAGGGCGCTCGGCGTTCAGCTCGAATGGATTTTTCGGATTACGACAAAGTGGACTTCGACGAACTGAACGACATTTTGTGGAAATCGCTCAAACCAGGCGTGCCAATGCCTGCGCCTGTTCGTAGTGCGCTGGTGGCGCCATAAACTCTTGCGCTCTTGGCCAGCTATCTAGTCAGCGGACAATGCAGAAGATAGGACAATTTCCATGTTGTCCTATCTTCTGCACTTGAAGCAGTTCTTGGATGAAAAATCTACCATCGGGAAGCGTTTCCCCGTGGGCATTACGACAGTGACCAGCACTGCGACTTATTTGGCAGGTAACAAGGCGACCTCAAGCTTCAAGCCAGTGTGTGGGATATTTCTTTGCAGGACGACCGCAGTGGTGACGTGCCGCTCATTAACTTAAGCACTGATGATTTCAGCTACATCAGCCAATGGCACGAAACTGACATTAGTTCTTTGGTGCGTAATACCCCGCGCGAGCGCGCGCCGTGATTCCTGGCTTTTTCACGCGCACGGTGAGTTTGCGGAATGTGCCGTCGCGTTTTTCGTTGGTCGAAAGAAAACCGAGTATGAATTGCGTGCGAAGCTGTTCGGCCAGGCTGGCAAAAGCCTGATCCAGCTCTTTCAGTGATTGTTCGTCAACTTCTTCGCTTTGCGTTCCGGGCGTGGCTTTGGGGCGAAAGACTTCGCCCCCGGTTTCCGTTGCCAGAGTTTCCAGTGCGCGTTCTCCGGCCAGATCGCGCAGGTTTTGCGAAAAGCCGAAATTGCCGGTGTAAACCGAATAAACAACAGCGTCGGATTGCTGGGTGTTTTTCAGCGCCTCCAGTAAACCTTTTTGGCTGGTGGTGTCGCCGCCGTCTGAAACAATGACGATAACGCGGCGGCCTTTTGCTGCCTTCAGATAATTGGCCGCCAGGTAAATTCCATCGTAAAGCGAAGTTGCTCCCTGCGGCTTTAACTGTTTTGTGGCGCTGACCAGTGCGGGCAGTCGGTTGGTGAAGTCCTGAACGATTTCGACATCGGTTGAGACGGCAAACAGAGCCGCGCGGTCTTGAGGCCGAATCACCCTTTCAAAGAATTTAGCGGCTGCCCGTTTTTCAAAGTGTATCTTCTGAGTCACGCTCAAACTGGAATCGAACAGCATCACCAGATTCAGCGGCTGTTCGGCATCGCGCGCGAAGTTGGCGACTTCCTGCGGCACGCCGTCTTCCAGAATCTCAAAATCTTCTGCCGCCAGGGTCAGTGGTTCAGTCGTAGATTTCTTGGCAATGGTCGTTACCACCGTCACCAAATCGCTATCAATGCGTATGGTGTCCTCTTCGTCTTTTTTCTTTGGCGGATTCTGAGGGAAATTTTCCGGGACGCGGATTTTTGGTTGCGGAGTGTTGGGCGGCACAATCTCAGGTTTTTGCTTTTTCGGTTCTTGGCCGGGGCGACCGCTCTGGCTGTGAACGACTGACAGCGCCAGCAACAACGCAAAAGCCAGCGTCAGAACTACGATGAGCTTTTGCCTTTTGCTTTTTGCCTTTTGCCTTTTGATTTTCATTGTTTAGCTTCGCCAATTTCCGTCAGCCAATCGTTGAACGCATTCAGCCCGCGTTCGACCTGTATACGATGGCGGTCGGCTTTGCGTTTCGTCTGCTTTCTGAGTTGCGGTTCCAGTTCCGGAAGCAGCGCGAACGTGGTGTTTGCCGGTTGAAAGTTTTTGGCGGCGGCGTTGGCCAGATAAAAGGCCAGCGAACCGACTGCCGACAGTCGCGGAGGCGATGAAGTTTCCAACCCCAAAGCCAACCGAGCGGCGTTCATTCCGGCAATCATCCCCGTAGCCATTGCTTCTGTGTAACCTTCGATGCCGGATATCTGCCCGGCAAAGAGAACGTTCGGATGCTGGCGCATTTGCAAAGTTTCTGTCAGCAGGCGCGGCGAGCAGATGTAAGTGTTGCGGTGCATCTGGCCGAAGCGAATGAACTCGGCGTTTTCCAATCCGGGAATCAATTGCAGAACTCGTTTCTGTTCGCCGTATTTGATGTGGCACTGGAAGCCGACGATGTTGTAAGCGTCGGCCATCAGGTTTTCCAATCGCAGTTGCACGCAGGCATACGCTTCGCGGCCTGTGCGCGGATCGGGCAAGCCGACAGGTTTCATCGGCCCAAACCGTAAAGTGTCAACGCCGCGCCGGGCCAGTTCTTCAATCGGCAAACAGCCCTCAAAAAATTTTTGCTCGTCTTCCATGCCTTCGTGAGGTTTGACGGTTTCGGCTGTCGAAAGAGCTTCGTAAAAACGCAGATACTCTTCTTTGGTGAACGGGCAGTTGACGTAATCGTCTCCGCCTTTGCCGTACCGCGCTGCTTTGAACGCAATGTCGTAATTGATGCTTTCGCCGTCAACGATTGGAGAAATGGCGTCGAAAAAATAAAGGTCTTGTTCGCCGGTCAGTTTTCCAATTGCCTGAACCAAAGGCGACGAAGCCAACGGCCCGGCGGCAATGACTGTGATTTCTTCCGGGTTAATTTCGGAAACTTCTTCGCGATGAAGTTCAATGTTCGGATGGTTGCTGAGCCGTTCCGTGACCAGCGCGGAAAACTTTTCTCGATCAACGGCCAGCGCGCCTCCGGCAGGAACTGCGGCTTCGTGCGCCAGCTCGACCAGCAACGATTGCCCGGCGCGCAATTCATCTTTTAACAATCGCGGAGCCGATCCAAATTCGTCGGACTTCAGCGAATTGCTGCAAACCAGTTCGGCCAGATTGCCGGTTTGATGCGCGCCTGTGGATTGAACCGGGCGCATTTCAAACAGCCGAACCTTGATGCCGCGTCGCGCCGCTTGCCAGGCGGCTTCGGAACCAGCCAATCCGCCGCCAATTACATTGATCGTTTTTGTTGTCATCAGGAATCCTCTCGTCGGCGATGATAACAAATGAAATTGCCCGCTGCATTTGCCAGTTGCATTTGGCGCTTTCAGGCAATAAGTTTGCTGTTCTTTTGCGGTATGGGGAGCGTAAGCGACCTGAGTCTCCCGTGAGAGGTATTTTGAGAAAAGTGCAGGTCGCTTACGCTCCCCGTACCGCATCAACTCCTTCACAAATATGCCTAACTGGAAAATTGCCGGAATCAATTTCGACCACATGCACATGGGCGATTTGCTGCGGATGGCGTTCAACCATCCGCGCGCCGAAATCGTAGCCATTTGCGATGAACATCCCGAACGAATGCGGGCTGCCGCTGCGAACTTCAACATCGCCGCTGAGCGCCAGTTCACCGATTACCGCGAATGTCTGGAACGCGCGCGACCGGATTTGGTGATTTTATGTCCGGCGACTTCGCTGCACGCGGAGTACGTTGAAAAAGTCGCGCCGTTTGGAGTTCATATCCTGATGGAAAAGCCTATGGCGGCTTCGCTGGCCGAAGCTGATCGTATGATTCGCGCGGTCACGGCGACTGGAAAAACTCTGGTCATCAACTGGCCGTTGTTCTGGAGCGCGTCGCATCGCACAGCCAAACGCCTGGTTGACGAAGGCCATATCGGCGAAGTGATCGAAGTGCATTATTACGGCGGCAATCGCGGCCCGCTGTTTCATACCGCCGACAAAATCGAAGTCAGCGCCGAAGAAGTCGCCCGCCAGAAACCTGAAAGCTGGTGGTACAAAGCGGCCAGCGGCGGCGGATCGTTGCGTGATTACCTGGGTTACGGCTCAACGCTCGGCAGTTGGTTTCACGACAACAAAGCCCCGATTGAAATCACGACGACGGTTGACCAACCAGCGGGGCTGGAAGTTGACGAACACAGCGTGACTGTTGCTCGGTACGATTGCGGCTTGTCAAAGATGGAAACTCGTTGGGGAACGTTCACTGATCCGTGGACTAATCAGACTCAACCGAAATGCGGCTTTTCGATTGTCGGCACGGCGGGAACCATCGGCAGTTACGATTACGAACCGACTGTGCGATTACAAACTGCGGCCAATCCGGCGGGGCAAGAAATTCCGATTGACACCCTGCAACCGCCTTTCGACAACGTAGTCAATTACTTCATCCACTGCTTGGAAACCGGCGAAGCCGTCACCGGCCCGCTGTCGCTGGTTACCAGCCGATTGGGTCAGCGGATTGTGGATACGGCAGTCGTCAGTTCCCGCGAAAAACGGACTGTCACTTTGATCGGATAGACCTTGCCCACAAAGGCACACTAAGAGAGCACGAAGGTTTTCGGCAAGACGCACAAGGCTTTTTAAGGATTGGCTAAACCAACCGCTCATCCTGTCAATCCTGAAGCCAATTCTGTAAACCCTGATTTGGTTTTCCTCGTGCCTTCCTTCGTGTGATTTCGTGGGAGAAAAAAGTATGACTGAAACTTTGGCTGACGATTATGGGCTGAGCAAAATTGCCGCGACGAAGCAAATCGCCGCGCCGGATTTGCCGTATCAACCACGCGAACCGAAACACTATCGCCCGGCGATTGGCTTGATCGGTTGCGGAGGCATTTCGGCTCAGCATTTGAACGCTTATCGCCACGCCGGTTATCGCGTCACTGCTTTGTGCGACCGCAGCGAAGCCAAAGCTGTTGCTCGGCGCGATGAGTTTTATCCAGAAGCAAGCGTCTTCACCGATTACCGCGACTTGTTGGCGGTTGAAGAAATCGAAGTTGTAGATGTGACAACGCACCCGGCAGATCGTGTGGCAATTATCGAAGCCGCGTTAATGGCCGGAAAACATGTTCTGAGTCAAAAGCCTTTTGTCACCGATCTGGCAATTGGTGAGCGATTGGTTGCGTTGGCCGAAGCTCAAAACGTCAAACTGGCCGTCAATCAAAACTGCCGCTGGGCGCCGCACTTCAGCTATATTCGGCAAGCAATTCTAGCCGGGGTAATTGGCGAAGTTACAAGCTTTAATTTTACGGTGCATTGGGATCACACCTGGATCATCGGCACTCAATTTGAAAATATCGAACAATTGATTTTGTATGATTACGGCATTCACTGGTTCGACCTGACGGCAAGTTTTCTGGGCGAACGAAAGGCTAAAAGCGTGTTTGCCGCTGCGACTCATGTGATTGGCCAACAAGCCAAACCGCCATTGCTGGCTCAAGCAGTTATTGAATTTGATGGCGGGCAAGCTTCGTTGTTTTTCAACGGAACTGTTTCGTTCGGCCAGGAAGATCGAACCGTTGTTGCCGGAACCAAAGGCACGATCATCAGCCGAGGGCCGAGTTTATCCGAACAAACGGTCACGCTGTTTACTGCCGATGGTTGCGCGCAGCCGAAGCTGGAAGGAACGTGGTTCCGCGAAGGTTTCCACGGCACGATGGCGGAATTGCTTTGCTCAATCGAAGAGCAGCGCAAACCATCGAATAACGCGCAAGACAATCTGAAAAGCTTGGAACTTTGCTTTGCGGCAATTGAAAGCGCGATGAATCAGCGCGGCGACCGGTAGCATCAATCACACTGAGTCAGTACCGCGACCGGTAGGGAGCGAGTCTTGCTGGACGCGGCGCTCCCTACTGGTCGCGGTACTGACCCAATCAACAATTTATGAACGCATCAATTACTTACTTTGAAAAAACGCTCGCGCTGCTGCAAAACCTGCGCGAAACGCAACTCGACAACATTGAACGCGCAGCGGAAGTTTGCGCCAACTCCATCGCCAACGCGGGCCTGGTCTTTTTGTTCGGCAACGGCCATTCGCGGATGATGTGCGAAGAGATGACTCCGCGTCAGGGATGTTTTCCGGGCTTCGTCGCTTTGGTGGAACTGTCGCTGTCGAATCACGCCTCGATCATTGGCGCGAATGGATTGCGCGCGCCGCTACATCTGGAAAAGTACGAAGGTTACGCCGAAGAGATTTTGAAAGGCTTCAAGTTTGGCAAACACGACGCTTTCATCGTCATTTCCACCAGCGGCATTCGCCCTGTGATTGTTGAAATGGCGATGGGCGCGCAGGCGCGCAACTTGCCGGTGATTGGGATTTGTTCGCGGCCACATTGCGAACAATCCGTTCCTGCGCATTCTTCCGGCAAAAAGCTGATTGATTGCGCCGACGTGGTGATTGACAACGGATGCCCGCCGGGCGATTGCGTGGTCGAACTGGAAGGTTTGGAATGGCGAACGGGGCCGACTTCGACCGTGACCGGAGCGATGATTATGAACATGCTCCGTTCGCGCGTGGCCGAAAAACTGCTGGAACGCGGCATCAAACCTGAACTGTTGCCCAGCCACCAATTCGTAGGCAATACCAACGCGGCTGAACAG
>JAGNMH010000518.1 GCA_017991275.1 Acidobacteriota bacterium | reverse complement strand
CAATTCCCAACGTTGATCTGGACGGCGACGGCAACGACGAACCGCTACCCGGCCTGGGTTACAACTGTATCAATCGCGGTTGTGGCCGTAGCGATTTTGAAAAGGCCGTGGCTGCTTTTAACACAACCTACGCTGGCAAACGCGATGCTCGTAACCGCGCAATCCCAACGCTGGTGTTGCCCGCAAATTACGAATTCGGCGACAAGTTTTTCCGCGCGCAAGACGTGCGCTTGACCAAGCTGTTCAAGATCAAAGAAGAAAGATTGAAGATTTCGGTCTTTGCTGAAATGTTCAACGTCTTCAACGTTGCCAACCTGGGCGGTTACAGCGGCAACCTGACCAACCCGGCGACGTTCGGCCAACCGACCAGCCGCGCCGGTCAAGTTTTCGGTTCGGGCGGCCCGCGCGCGTTGCAGGTAGGCGGACGGTTGTCTTTCTAAGCCTGACCATCGAACTCACCATCAATGCCCGGCTGACTGCAAAGTTGGCCGGGCTTTTCTGTTTTCAGCCAGATGAAGCCCAGCCACCAAAACTTCGTTCAATCTGGAGCGAGGACTATTCGGCCAGATTGGCCTTGTAAATCTGGCTGGTTGAGATTGCGAATGGCAGGACAAAACGAAAGCAAAAAGACAACGGTTTCGTCCTCCATTTTTTTGCCTCATTTTTTTCAACGCTGTCTTGCGCCTGAAGCTTGCATCTCTGACAATCCCGCCTGGATCATCAACCACAACTTTTCAATTAAGAGGGGAAACCATGGCTCGAAAGCCTTTCGCTATCCTGTCTGTTTTTGTCATCGCCGCTTTTGCGCTGACTGGCGTTGCTCAGACAAAACCAAAAACAACTGCCCAGAAAGCGCCTGCGGCTAAACCATCCAAACCGCAACGCATAGTTTACAAAGCCGATGGATTGCCGAAACCCTTCGCCACTGAATCGGTTCGCAATACTCCCAAAGTCGTCGCGCAACCGGCTGGCGCAAAGCTGGAAGTTCCCGCCGGGTTCAACGTCGAAGTCTTCAGCGAAGGCGATTACAAAATTCCGCGCTGGGTGAAAGAAGGGCCGAACGGCGATCTGTTCCTGGCCGATTGGCAAGCAAACACCATTTACCTGCTGCGCGACCTTAACAAGGACAGCAAAATTGACAATGCCAAAGAACGGTTTGTCTTCACCACGGCAGTGAATCGCCCTTTTGGAATGGCGATTCAGAAAGTCGGAACTGAGATTTACTTTTACGTCGGCAACACTGATTCAATCGTTCGGTTCAAATATCAAATCGGCCAAACTAAGCTGGAAGGCGAGCCTGAAAAGCTGGCGACAATTCCAACCGGCGGCCATTCAACGCGCGACGTGTTGTTCAGCAAAGACGGCAAAAAAATGTATGTTTCCGTCGGCTCGCAATCGAACGTCAACGAAGGCGAACCTGAAATCCGCGCAGCCATCAGCGAATACAATCCTGACGGCACAGGCCATCGCATCTTCGCCGCTGGCATTCGCAACCCTGTCGGGCTGGCCTGGAATCCGGTCAATGGCGATTTGTGGACTGCGGTCAACGAACGCGACTTGCTGGGCGATGATCTGGTTCCTGAATACGCGACGTCGGTCAAAGACGGCGGCTTTTACGGCTGGCCGGATTCGTACATGGGCAGCAACGTTGATCCGCGAGTCAAAGCTCCACGAATGGATTTGGTCAAACGCGCCATCGTGCCTGACGTGCTGATCGAACCGCACTCGGCTGCACTCGGCATTGTCTTTTACACCGGCAAGATGTTTCCGGCTGAGTATCGCAACGACGCTTTTGTGGCTCTGCACGGTTCGTGGAATCGCAAAAACCGCAGCGGTTACAAAGTCATACGCATTCCGTTTGAAAAAGGAAAACCCGAAGGCGGTTACGAAAACTTTCTGACCGGCTGGGTTCCTGACGAAGCCGGCCCGGAAGTCTGGGGACGCCCCGTCGGTTTGGCGATGCTTAAAGACGGTTCGCTGTTGGTGGTTGACGATGGCGGCAAAAAAATCTGGCGCGTGACTTACGCAGGCAAGAAGTAGAACTCAAAAGGCAAAAGGCAAAAGGCAATAATCAAAAGTTGGATCGAATCCATTTTGATTTTGGCCTTTGCCTTTGGATTTTCAATGACACGAATCTCTCAAAAGTTTCAGCAGCTACAACACGAAGGCCGTAAAGGCTTTATCCCTTACATCACCGCTGGCGATCCCGATCTGGCGACAACCGAAAAACTGGTTTTGGCTCTGGCCGAAGCGGGCGCGGATGTGATTGAACTCGGAGTTCCCTTCTCTGACCCGATGGCCGATGGGCCTGTCATTCAACGAGCTTCGGAGCGCGCGCTGGTAAATCCAGTCGGAGTCGCCGAAGTCCTGTCGCTGGTCGAACGCATCCGCCAAAGCTGTGAAGTTCCGATTGTGTTGTTCACTTACTTCAACCCGCTGATGCAATTCGCCAAACAGGACGCCGGCAAAAAATTGAAATCTGCAGGAATTGATGGCGTCTTGATCACCGATTTGATTCCCGAAGAAGCCGAAAGCTTCGTCGCCGAAATGAGAGCCGCAGACGTGGACACGATCTTTCTGGTCGCGCCGACTTCGACTGACGAACGCATCAAGCTGATTGCCGAACATACGACTGGATTTGTGTATGTCGTCGCTCGCACAGGAGTCACAGGCGTGCGCGAAAGCATTTCGCTGGCGGTCGGCGGTTTGGTCGAACGAGTCAAACAACACACTTCGCTGCCGGTCGCTGTGGGTTTCGGTATCTCGACGCCCGAACAAGTCCGCGAAGTTTGCGGTTACGCCGACGCCGCAGTCGTTGGCAGCCGTTTGGTTTTGGAGATTGAAAACAATCTGGGTTCGCCGCAATTGGTTCAGCAAGTGGCTCAATTGGCAAAGGAGTTAAAGGGATGAGCAGCGAACAGGCAAAACAAGAAATGGGCGAGTGGCGTCAACGGATTGACGACATTGACCTGCAATTGGTCAAGCTGTTCAACGAACGAACTCAATGCGCGATTGAAATCGGCCACATCAAAAAACGAATCGGGTTGGAGATTTATTCGCCTTCGCGCGAAGCCCAGGTCATCGCCAACGTCACTAACGCCAACACAGGCCCGCTGGACGCCGAAGCAATTCGCCGATTGTTCGAACGGGTGATTGACGAAGCTCGGCGCATTGAGCGCATTCATGCAAGCGAGGAAAGGTGACAGGTTATAGGTTGCAGGTTGTAGAAAGAGTTTGCACTTACCAGCTACAACCTGTCGCCTGCGACCTACAACCTACAGAAAATTATGATTATCGTAATGGAAGAAAACGCGGCGGAAGAACAGGTCGTTCACGTCGTAGATCGTCTGGTCAATCTTGGGTTCGACATCCACCGCTCGACAGGAGCGCGATACACGATTCTGGGAGCGGTTGGATCGCGCATTGCCGATGTGCGCGAACTGGAATTGCTGGAAGGCGTCAACAAAGTCGTTCGCGTCAGCAGCCCTTACAAATTGGCGGCGCGCGCGTTCAAACCAGAAGGCTCGCAAATCAAAATCAAGGGCGTTGTGATCGGCGGTGAACAGGTTGTCACCATCGCCGGGCCAAGCGTGGTCGAAAGCCGCGAACAGATTGAAACCATCGCCGCGGCTTTGAGCAAACAAGGTGTTCGTATTTTGCGCGGCACGGCTTTCAGATCAAGCAACGATCCTTACGGTTTTCAGGGCTTGGGAGAAGAAGGCTTGAAACTGCTTAGCGAAACCGCCGGTCGCAATTCAATGGTGACATTTTCGACGATTACCGATCTGGCTCAATTGCCGCTGTTTGCCCGTTACGTTGACATCATTCAAATTGCCGAACGAAACATGCAGAATTACGCTCTGCTCAAAGAACTGGCCAAGTTGGACAAACCGCTGGTTCTGAGGCGCGGAACTTCTTCAACAATCGAAGACACTCTGCTGTCGGCTGATTACCTGATGCGATGCGGCAATCAACAGGTCGTCATCTGCGAACGCGGCATCAAGACTTTTGAAACCTACACGCGCCACACGCTGGATATTTCAGCGATTCCGCTGATTAAGACGCTGTCGCACCTGCCGGTCATCGTTGACCCCAGCCGAGCCACAGGTCGCCGCGACAAGGTTCCGCCGATGGCTCGTGCAGCGGTTGCCGCCGGAGCAGATGGTTTGCTGATCGAAGTTCATCACGACCCGGATCACGCTTTGTGCGACGGCGCGCAGTCGCTGGGACTGGATCAATTCAGCAAACTGACCGGCCAGATGCGCGTCATTGCCTCGGCGGTGGAGAGGGCGTTGTGAACTTCTCCGGCGAACTGAAACACGTTTGCATCGTAGGCTGCGGCTTGTTGGGCGGTTCTTTCGCGCTGGCGTTGCGCCGAGCCGGATTCAACGGGCGCATTACAGCTTGCGGCGGTTCGCGTTCGCCGAAGCTGGCGGTTGAACGCGGAGTCGCCGACGCCATCGAAACCAGTTTTGACCAGGGCGAACAATGTCAGGCCGATTTGATTTATCTGGCCGCCCCCATCGGAGCGATCATTGACTTCCTGAAAACCAAAGCCGTGCTGGCAAAACCCGGCGCAATCATCACCGACGCCGGAAGCACCAAAACCGAAATTTGCCGAGCCGCTCGTGAAGCCTTGCCCGCTGGTATTCACTTCATCGGAGGTCACCCGATGGCTGGCAGCGAAAACACCGGAGTCGAATACGCACGCGCTGATTTGTTTGACCGCGCGACTTACGCGCTGGTGACTGACGCTACGACTGACGAAACTCAATTCAATCGCTTCAAGAC
>JAGNMH010000517.1 GCA_017991275.1 Acidobacteriota bacterium | reverse complement strand
ACCAGCGCCGGACTGAAATTGCGCCCTAAGTGCTCGGTATGACAGGAGATGCAGGTCAACCCGGCTTTCGTGTGTTTGTCTGAAACTTCTGAATGAAAAGCAGATGTTGAGTGGCAAGCCGCGCAGTTTTGATTTAACGAAGCTTTGACCGAATGGCAGGTCGTACAAGACGACGAATTCGGGTTGAGCGCGATTCCGGGCGAGATCGAAAACCCCTTTCTGCTGTGAGCCATTGAAAGTGCGCCGGGCGAGTAAGCGTCTTTGAAAAGGAAAATTGCGGCGACTGACAGGACGGTTACGATCAGTGTCGCCCAACCGAACAAGGCTCGCGGCCAGGGGCGTTGCAAATCGCGAGTTGGCGCCCAGTTGAATTGTGCGCGACCCAAACGCCGTTTGGCTTTCGGTTTCAACGGGGAATCTGTTGCCAGCTTTCCGTCTTCGCGTTTGCGTTTGTCCCAGAAGATTTTCAACGCCTGGGCGTCAACGGGTTTCAGCATTCCGGTCAGCATTCCGGTGCCGGACAATCGCCGCGTACCTTGCGGAGTCACTTTGTCGCGCTGCAACTTGGCCAGAATGCCCGGATCAAGCCGGACGGTTTGGCCGGCATCCGGCGCAACCATCAACAAACCAGTTCCGGGGCTTGGGCTGGAAGCTTCGACGGGCAATGGTTTGACGCTCATTTCGACTTCGATCATCAAACCATCTGCGACGTATCGCGGATAAAGAAAGAACGGACCAATCTGAATAACATCGCCATCGGCCAGCGGGGTCTGGTCAGCCAGTTCGCCGTTCAGTGTCGTGCCGTTGGCTTCTGACAGATTGAAAATCCAGTAATCGCCGTTGATTTCCTTGATGCCAGCGTGAGTCCGCGAGACAGCCGGGTGATTCAGAACCAGATTGCTGCCGACCAGGCGCCCAATCGTCAGTCCTTCGCTTTGGACAAGCGCCGGGTCCAGGCTCAGGTCTTTTCGTATGATGACGAACTTGTTCATAAATTGGTGGTTGGTTATTAGTCGTTGGTGGCTGGTCGTCCGTTCATTTTCGCAACGAATTAGACAGGTCATGAATCATTCGCCCAACGCGAGCCACCATATCCTCTAATCGCTCATAAGATTGCGAATTCAAGTAAGTCAGATTTCTGACAATAATGATTTGAGTCCCCAACTCACATAAAGAGCCGTAGACAATTGAGAGAAACCGTAAGAACTCATTTGTCGAATTCCGCCCTTGCCCTTCAGCAATGTTTGAGGGGACTGAAACCGCAGCTCTTCGCATCTGGCTTACCAGTCCATAAATCTCTTCTTTCGGAAAGAGCCTAGTTTCTTTGTAGACTTCTTCAACCAATTCAATTGCCTTTTGCCATGTTTCCAAATCACGATAACTTTTGATCTTCTCCATCACCTTGTTCTCCTGTTGCTGAAATCTGGAAAATGGATTATCGAAGATTCCAGCCACCAGCCACCAGCCATCAACCACCAAATACCTATCTGGCTAAGAAATAAATCACTTGAATGATGTGGACAATCATCAGCGCCAGCATAAGCGAAGTCACAAGCACATGCGGAGCCAGCCAGAGCTTCAACATTTGATGAAGATAAATCAAAGCGTCAACGCGGCGCATGGTTGCGGCCATTTCTATTCCTTTCAGCAATCGTTCGCGTTCGCCGTCGGTCATACCCTGACCAATAGCGGCAAACTCCGTTTTGATTGAGACCAGCATGTTGTCCAGCGATTCACGCCTCAGATATTGACGCAACAAGAAACTCAGAGAGAGCGTGCGTGGAACAACTTGTTGTTGAAGCGTGGTGCGAACGTTTGGAGTGACTTTGGCCAGCCATTCTCCAAGTTCATGGTTCAACTCTTCGCGCCTGGCTGTAAGGTCTTCAATCAGCAAAGGCTGACCTTCGATCCGTGTCAGCATTCGCGGAGCAAGAAAATAAATCAAAATGCCAAACAAACCAGTCAGAATCACCAGATCGAATGAAACCATCAGCGCAGTCGTCAAAACTCCGCCTGAACTGGAGCCTCCGTGCAGCAGCAAAACTATTCCGGCAATCACACCCAGATAGCTGTGAGCCAGCATCCAGTAACGCAAAGCTCCGGCGCGTTTGCGGTAAATCTGGCGTCGAATCGGATAAGCCATGACTCCAGCGATGCCAATTAAACCGACAATGCCGGTCAACCAGCGCACATCCAGCCACGAACCTATTAAAGGGGTTTCCAATCCGTAACGTGACAATCCGGCCAGCGTCAGCAAAGTCAAAACCAGAGTGGCAAACAAGCCTGCGGCGTGCATGACTCGTTTGCCAAAATCCACATGCGAAGTGTGGCGGGCGACGACATGCGTTGAATCGCGGAAGATCGTTCCTTCTGCTTCCTTGATTTCAGAAAAATATATGTGCGGGTCAACTCTAAGCAACGCGCCGGTCGGGCAGTTTTCCTCGCAACTGTAAGCTTTGCGTTTTTCGCCCGGCGGATTCAAGGTCGTTCCCTGGCAAAGATTGCATTTGACGGCCAGCAAGTCTTCAGTTTGTTCGACGGCTTTAGGCAGCGGGTCAGGTTTCAGGTCGAACCAGAGTTTGATCCCGCCACCTTCGTCCAGGTTATCCGGTTTACGGCTGACCATCGAGATGGAGTTGTAAGGGCATTGAGTCGCGCAATCTCCGCAACCGATGCAGCTTTTCGGATCAATATCCACGTGTCCACCGGGGAAACGTCCGATTGCGCCGGTTGGGCAGCCGGTCAAACATTCCGGGTCCTGGCAATGCATGCAGACGGACGGCGACAGCAGGCTTTGGAAGCTGGATTTAGGCTCGACTTTGACGGGACGTTCGACGTGGATGCCTCTGCGCAGCAGTCGCGATTGACCATGAACCTGATGACAGGCCATTGAGCAATTGCCGCAGCGCACGCACAAATCCATATCCATTACCAAAAGGTTTGTTGCGTCAACCAAGCCGGTTTCGATCAACGATTCCTGAGCTTTGGCAACGGGCAGCGGCTGACGGCCTTCGTTCGGATTATCCGGCGCGGCCATTCCTGTAAAAGCCAGCAGCAGAATTTCGCGCAGTTCTGGATGTTTGCGAAGTTCGGTCAGCGTGATTTCCAGAACTTCGGCTCGCCCCATCAAAGTGCAGGTTTGTTCCCAGTTGCCGTCGCGTGTGATGGCTTCGACGCCGAAACAATGCGAAGGGCCGAAATAGGCTTCGGTGGCTTTGGCGTTCCAGTTGCGCGGATGGTTTTCTGCCGGAGTCAATTGGCGCGTGACGTTTCGCGGAACCACCTTGGCCCAGCCGGATTTCAGCACGAACAGATTTTTCATCCGGTCGCCTGATCGAAACAGCACGTGGTTTTTGCCGAAGACTTTGAATTGCGAAATTGCCTCAAGCTGGCTGACGGCTTCCTTGCTTAGCTGGGTAGCGGCGGCAATGTCCTGAATTGTGGTTGCGCGCCCATTGCGGCGATAAGTTGAATCCAGAACCTCACCGAATTTGGGCAGTTTCCGCAACAAGCGCAACGCGGGCCGTTGGACTTCCAGAATTTCGACGGTTTCGTCTTGCGGCGCACGGATTGTGGCTGATCGCGGCACACCGGCCAGCACAGACATTTCGCCAAACTGGACTCCGGCTGGAATCTCGGCGACTTTCTGTTGGCCGTTGTCGAACAACACATCGGCTTTGCCATTGACGACAATATAAAACGAATTGCCGCCCCAATCGCCTTCACGGACAATCTCTTCGCCGGGCAGGTACGTCAGCAATCGGACATAAGGCCCGACTTTTTTGCCGTTGTAATTACGGCCGTAAACGATCACTTCCAGATCGAGTTCGTAATCATAATGACCGTCATGCTGCGCGGTCAGTTCGGCGATTGCGCCAATGCTTTCAATTGCTGCCAGCACATCTTTGTGCTTAGTCGTTTCTTGCGGCATAAGGTTTTGATTGAAACTGCGAGTCTTCAGGGTGCGTGTGGATTTCAACTAGACAACGATGACTCATGTTTAGAGCCTTCACCCTGGTTAGTCAATCGAATCTTGAGGAGAGCCTGGCAAATAAGTAAGAAAGTTGTTGCCGCAACCAGACCCGTGTGGGATAGTGCGCGCCGTCCAGGCCACTAATTGTTCCTTCAGAAAATTATCAAATGCATGTAGCCCCGCCCCAAGACGGAATGTCCTGGCTGGAAGGTATTTTGCTTAACAAAGGAGCGCCACCGCTCCGCCTGAAAGCGTGACTACAAGCTCTTCAAAGGAGAAAATCTATGCCAGCTAAGAAACCCGCAACCAAATCGCAACCAAAGTTCGCTCAAATTTCTGCCCACACGCATCCCACAGAAGAAAGAAGAGATTATCTGCCCGGCGCGCTGGTCGTGCGCTGCAAGGAAGATGTGGTCAAGAACGTTCCTGACATCGGATCAGCAAGCGTCGCTTCGGTGTCGTCGTTTCGTTTGCCTGAAGCGGTCGAAAGCCCATTCGACTTTTTGCGTGAAAATGGCTTGCTGCGTGAAGTTGTGCCTGTCTTTTCACAAATGACGTCCGGTCGCTCGTTGGGAATCGCGCAGGATTCGACTGCCGCTTCCTTTGCGCTGAGCGTGCGGGATACAGAGCCGGAAGACTTGCGCGGTTTGAACGTGCTGAAATTGGCCAGGCACGCCGACTTAAAGAAGATCGAAAAAGAGTTGAACAATACTCGTGGCATTGAATATGCTCATCGAGTTCCTGCGCGCTGGATGACTGCGGCCAAAGCAAAAGCAGCGGTTTCGGACGAATTCCTTTCCAGGCAATGGGGTTTGAAAGCCATAGGTTGGA
>JAGNMH010000516.1 GCA_017991275.1 Acidobacteriota bacterium | reverse complement strand
GACAAGATGCCCGCCTTAACAGCATCAATTTCAATCAATCATCATAAAAAACAATGAGCCAACAACCTGACAAAGTTATTTACTCCATGGTCGGGGTCAGCAAGTTTTACGACAAAAAAGCTGTCCTTAAAGATATTTACCTCGGTTACTTTTACGGCGCGAAAATCGGCGTGCTGGGTTTGAACGGTTCCGGCAAATCTTCGCTGCTGCGAATTCTGGCCGGCGTAGACACTGAAATTCAGGGCGAAGTCGTCGTTTCGCCCGGTTATTCCGTCGGTTATCTGGAACAGGAACCCAAGCTGGACGAATCCAAAACCGTCCGCGAAATCGTTGAAGAAGGCGTGCAGGAAGTCGTTGATCTGCTGAAAGAGTTCGACGCCATCAACGACAAATTCGCCGAACCGATGGACGGCGATGAAATGGACAAGCTGCTGGAACGACAGGGCGAAGTTCAGGAAAAGCTGGAAGCCCTGGGCGGCTGGGATTTGGACGCCAGACTGGAAATGGCCATGGATGCGTTGCGCTGCCCGCCGGGAGACTCACTGATCGGCGTGCTTTCAGGCGGTGAACGTCGCCGAGTCGCGCTGTGTCGTTTGCTGCTGAAAAAGCCTGATGTGCTTTTACTCGACGAACCGACCAACCATCTGGACGCCGAAACCGTGGGCTGGCTGGAACAGCACCTGCAAAAGTACGAAGGCACGGTCATCGCGGTAACCCACGACCGTTACTTTTTGGACAACGTCGCAGGCTGGATTCTGGAACTGGATCGCGGACAAGGCATTCCCTGGAAAGGCAATTACACTTCGTGGCTGGAACAGAAACAGGAACGTTTGCGGAAAGAAGAGCGAGCCGAATCTCAGCGCCAGAAGACACTTGAGCGTGAACTTGAGTGGGTGCGAATGTCGCCCAAAGCCCGCCACGCCAAGAGCAAAGCCCGCATCAAGGCTTACGAAGAATTGCTCAGTCAGGAATCGGACAAGCAGTCGGCTGACCTGGAACTTTACATTCCGCCGGGCCCGCGTCTGGGCGATGTCGTTATTGAAGCGAACAATGTCAGTAAAGGTTACGGCGACCGTTTGTTGTTTGAAGGCCTGGAATTCGCGCTGCCTCCGGGCGGCATCGTAGGCATCATCGGCCCGAACGGCGCTGGCAAAACCACTCTCTTCCGGTTGATTACCGGCCAGGAACAAGCCGACGGCGGAACGTTCAAAACCGGCGCGACCGTGCAGCTTGGTTACGTAGACCAATCGCGCACGCTCAACCCGGACAAAACCATTTGGGAAGAAATCTCTGACGGGCAGGATCAAATTCAGCTTGGAACCAAGCTGGTCAATTCACGGGCCTATGTTTCCAGGCTGAACTTTTCAGGCAGCGACCAGCAAAAGAAAGTCGGCATGCTTTCGGGCGGCGAACGCAACCGAGTCCATTTGGCCAAGATGCTGAAATCCGGTGCGAATGTATTGCTGCTGGACGAACCGACAAACGATCTGGACGTGAACACCATGCGCGCGTTGGAAGAAGCTCTGGAAAACTTTGCCGGATGCGCCGTAGTCATTAGCCACGACCGCTGGTTTCTTGACCGCATCGCCACTCACATTCTGGCGTTTGAAGGCGACAGCAAAGTCGTCTGGTACGACGGCAATTACTCCGAATACGAAGCCGACCGCAAAGCCAGACTCGGCGCCGACGCCGACCAGCCGCATCGCATCAAATATCGGCAGTTGACTCGCAGCTAACATCTGGGAGCGCAGGCGTCTCGCCGGCATCTTAGAAATTCACTTCCGCATGAACTGGCTGAAAACAATTCGCGTCGAACTTATAGCGCTCGTCACAATCATCGTTTTCTTCGCGCTCTTTTTCTGGCCTGCGACCTTGGCAGGCCATTTCTTTGTCGGTGGCGATGCGATTTTTTATTCCTACCCGATGCGAACCGTCGCCTGGGACATGATTCGCCATGGCCAGTTGCCTTTGTGGACGCCAACACTGCTTTCCGGTTATCCGCTGCTTGCAATGTCGCAACTGGCATTGGGTTATCCGCTGACCTGGGGTTATCTGCTTTTGTCAGGCCACGCGGCTGAGCAGGTTTATGTGCTTGCCCCGTTTCTGCTGTCACCGATCTTTACTTACTTTTATGCGCGGCAAATTGACCGCAGCCGTTTGGCTTCATTGCTTGCCGGGTTGACGTTTGGCTACGGCGGATTGATGGCCAGCCAGATTGCAACTTATGGAATCCTGACAAACGCGGTGATGTGGTTGCCGCTGGTGCTGACTGTGCTGGAACGCGCGCGGTCAAAACCGTTTCGCTCTGGACTGCTGTGGATGACGCTGGTTTATTCGATGTCCGTACTGACGGGATTGGGGCAGGGATTTTTGTACGTCGGAATTGTCGTTGTCGCTTACGCCGCGTTGATGACGTTCGCAGTCCCGCCTTCAGGCGGAATCGCTCGCTGGCCAGAATTCCGCCTGAAGACGGGACTACAAACTTTCAAGCCATTGATTGTTTGCCTGTGCGGAATGGCTTTGGCGGCCTGCTTATCAGCTTTTCAAATTTTGGAAACGATGCAGGCTCAGCGGCAAAGCATTCGCAGCAAGCTGACTTATGAAATGTTCAGCGGCGGAGCTTTCACATTTGCCAGTGCGTGGCAGTCGTTCTTCGCGCCTTTTTATCACTTTCTGGAAGAAGAAACTTTTATCGCCAGTTTGCCTGCTTTGCTGGCGCTGGTGGCAATCATTGCCCTGGTCAAACGCGGCAACCGCGAAGTTCGGCTGCTGTTTTGGCTGGTGGCTGCGGCTGTCTATTTTGTGTTGATGCTTGGCAATAACTCGCCTGTTTACCGTCTGCTGTACCACGTTCCGGTGCTCAACCTGTTTCGATTTCCAGCTCGGCATGCTTTTGAATGGACGTTCGCTTTGGCGATTCTGGCGGCTTTTGGCTGGGATCGAATTGCTGAGTTGTTACGGTACCGCGCGCGTCAGCAAGCGGTTGGCGTCACCATGCAGCCGCTTGCTGACGCGCGCGGTACTATGCCCGTAGGATTGCTGATCGGAGTGATACTGTTCATCGTTTCGGCGGTGATTGGCTGGCAATGGTGGTTGGCGACCGGAAAGCCGCCTGTCGCAAATTCAACGGTCTCACACACTGGATTGTCTGAACCAGATTGGTTGTTGTGGAAACTGGCCTTCACCATTGCGGTCGCCGCATGCGCGGCGTGGTGTTTGCGACTGGCCGTCGGTAAATGGCGGACTATGCTGTTGGCCGCAACTATCGCGGTTGCCTGCTTTGTCGAGCCGTATATTTTGCTGCAACGTTGGTGGTTCAGTTTCGCCAAGCCGGCCAGCTATTTCACTCAGGTTTCGGCTCCGACCAAATTCCTTCAGCAATACAAGCCGGAAGAAAGTCGCATTTACACTTCAGTCGCGCCGAATTACGTCTTCGATATGCCGCGAACCGAGCCGCATAACATCTCGGCGCGGTACGGATTTCACAACGCCGCCGGGTACGAACCGTTGATGTCGGCGCGTTACAGCAAGGCTTTCGGCAATGGGCTGAATTTTCTGACGCCGGGTTTCAGCGCACCGCCTGATAGGCAAGTTCTCTCTCCTAACTGGCAGGTGCTTGACCTGCTGAACGTGCGATTTATGGTGGAGTTTTCAGCTCCCGCTTCGGGTTTTATTGCCAAAGGCGACGCCCGCTTTGCGACGGCGGAAACCTCGATTGAATTAAAGCCCGGAGCCAGGACGACCCTGACCGGCGTTTCGGCAATGGACACGCTTACGCTGGTTTCGTTGATGGCCAATTCGTCCACAATGAAAGATGGCGAAGTCGTGGCTCAAATCAATTTCACAACTGCCGATGGCCGCGCGATCAGCAAAGAGCTTCAAGCCGGACGCGATTCATCCGAATGGGCGCACGAACGACCTGATGTGAAAACTTCGATTCGCCATCGGCTGGCCAACATCTTCGACAGCCGTCAGGGCGAAGGCTTCCCTGTTCATCGTTACTGGGCAAGGTTTGATCTGGGCGAAAAGCTGAACATTGACCGGGTTGAAATCATCAACATTGCCCGCGACGCTTCGCTGATTATCTCCAACGTCTCGGCTTATGATTCGGCCAACGAAGAAACTCATCAACTTGCACAGCGGCTGCCGGAACAGTGGCGCAAGGTTTACGATTTCGACAATGTGCAGATTTACGAAAACCAGCGAGTCTTGCCGCGCGCCTGGATCGTTCCCAAAGCCAAAGCCGTCAGTGAAGAAGAAGCTTTGCTGGCCATTCGTGGCGAAAGTGAGGCGCCGTTCAATCCGCGCGAAGAGGCTTTGCTTGAACCTGCCGAAAGGTTAAGCCTGAAGCTGGACTATCCTCACGGAAAATTCGTCGGAGAGACTGAAACCAAGGTTATCAGCTACGAATCAAACCGCTTGACGATTGAAACGAACGCTAACAAAAGCGGCATTCTGGTCGTTAGTGAAATCGCCACCCCCGGCTGGGAAGCGACAATTGATGGTCAGCCAACGGCAATCTATTCGGCGAATTATTTGCTGCGCGGAGTAATTGTGCCGGAGGGGAAGCACAGCATAGAAATGCGCTACACTGCTCCGTCGGCCATGTTTGGCTCAGCTATCTCTGCGTTGACGTTACTGTTAATAGGCGGCCTGGCAATTCGCTCCATGCGCCTCAGAAGGCGACAGCCATTGGAATGAGAGCGGGATAGACTGAACCTCAGTCCTGTCCCATATGAGGGCGAAGCTAGAGTTATCGTCAAGTTTTGAAATCTGGCGAGCTTGCTTCCGGTTCAAGCAGTTTAGCCACGGCCAGAAG
>JAGNMH010000017.1 GCA_017991275.1 Acidobacteriota bacterium | reverse complement strand
GGTTAGCGGCCCGACAGCAGAAGTGTTGCAAATGGATTTGTCGGGAGATGGACGACGTATCGTGTATGTGACGCGAAAGCAAGACGCCAATCTGAAAGCCATTGGGTTCGATCCAATCAAGCTGACGACGATTGGTGATGCCGTGCCGATCACACAGGGGACGCGCCCATCTGGTTCACCCAGTTTATCGCCGGATGGTCAGTGGGTGGCTTTTCATTCGCTGGGAGCAGCGCAGGAAGACATTTGGTTGACGCGCGCCGATGGCAGTGGTGTGCCAATTAACCTGATTGGGGATGATGCCATTGACCGCTCGCCGCGTTGGTCGCCGAATGGACAGCGCCTGGTATTCTTTTCCACTCGCACAGGGCTTTCGCAAATATGGGGGATGAATCCCGATGGCAGTGGCATGCGACAACTGACATTTGCTGAAATCGGCTGCAGTTCACCATTTTGGGCGCCTGACGGTCAGCGCATTGCTTATCAACTGACAAGCGCGGTCAGTCAGGGAGTGGAGTTCCGAAATCAACCTCAGGGAACCCAAATTATCCAAACCGATAAACCCTGGACACAACAAACGCCTGTCACCTTGCCCGCGCTGCATTTGCAAAATGAAGGAGTCGCCTGGTTCAATGGCTATCATTGGTCTCCGGACGGCAAACGTATTGTTGGCAATTTAGTCGGGTTGCAAGGCCAGGAAATGCGCGCCAAACCTGGCTTGTTTGTGTATTCATTTGAGACCAACAGCTATGAAAAACTCACTGACTTTGGCTCCCGCCCGGAATGGCTTGCGGACAGTCGCCATATCGTTTTCGTGCATGCAGGCAAGGGAAAAATAGCTGATGAAAAAGTCTGGCTGGTAGACACTCAATCCAAAGTCATAAAACCGCTATTGTCGGCTCCGACTCAAGATATCTCCACACTGGGGCTGACTCTCGATAATCGTCGCTTGTTTTTCACAGCCACCGCACATCAAGCCGACATCTTTCTACTTTCGTTGGACAAGTAAACCAAAGGGGCTAAAGAATCAAAAGGGTCAAAGACAACTCGAATAAAGCTGTCTTTGACCCTTTGTTTGATTTTGCTTCTACTGAAATCTAAGGCGGTAACGAGCCTTAGAACGATGGAACCGTGATCGTATAAGACCCCAACAAAGCAATAGCGTGCAGGTTATGTCCGCCGGTAAAAACCGGTCCTTTGCCAAACACCGAGCCAAGAATTGGACGGCCTGAAGCGGTCATGCGAATCCAGCCTGTTCGCCCGGAAGGAACATGACGATTGATGCCTCCACCGCGATTAAACAGCGTTGTGAAGGATTCGTAGCGATAGCAACTGACTGTAAAGCTGCTGGAAATGGCGACTTCAGCGTCGTTGTATAGCAATGAGAAAACACTGGTTGAAACAACTCCGCCAATAACCAGATCGGTCGGTGGGCTGAAGATAGATAGTGAATTGGAATCCAATGTCTGGCTATTAAAAGCGTCTACAGCCAACGCGCTCGGAAGCTGTTCGTAATCTACTCCATTGAAAAGCAAACGACTCTGGCCATCAACATCCGGCTCAACATTGCCAGCCGAACGTTTGGCAACAGTCATCGCTTGCAAATAAGCCGTAGTGCCGTTGGTTTCGCGGATAAATTCAGAACCTATCAGACTGTTGAATTGAGTTGGTCCGCCATTGGTCGCAACCGCGACAATATAACCAGTGATGCCTGGATCGAAATCGCTGACCAAAAAGCTGGCGGTTTGATTCGGCGTCAAGCCAATAAAAGAGTCGGCAATCGAACAGGTAGCGCCATCAACCAGGAACAGGTGGACGTTGATTCCGGCGCTCTGATTGACATTGGTGATGTTGATTTGCGTATCACCCATTGCCGGATTAACCGGGTTGCTGGAATAGCGGCTGTAAAAAAGCACGCTGCCCGGTTTCATATCGCCGATGCTGCTCTGACCAATTGGGTACTGAGCAAAAGCGGCGGCGCTCATCAAAGTCATCGCGCCAATAACAAGCGCGATGTGAGTAAAGCAACGAAAAGTTTTCTGGATCATAAAATCCCTCCGAGAATTTCTTTCAATTAAGAATGCTGCGTTGACAATTTACGGCCACTACCGACAAGCGAGGCATTATCGTCACGAATGACCAGCTTTCGGCGGCGAATCATTGAGGTTTGAAAGTCAGGCGCAGGCTGCAAGCAAAGCAATCTGTCGCAACACCGTGACCGTTTACTTGAAGCCGTTTTTCAATTTGCTATAAGCCTGACCGGCTCATCTGAAGCCAGCCACTGGGGCGAGAAAACGTTTATACATTATTGAGCGGAACCGGAATTAGTTTCCGCACTTCGGGGAACAGAATCAATCTATTGTGAATGTGAGGAGTTGATTTGGAATATATCAACTTCAATTTCGGCCACAATTTCGATGCCAGTTCTTTGTGGCCGGTGAATCTTACACAAACAAACGACAGACTGGCAATGGTTTTAATTCTTATAAATCAATCGCTTACTGCCCGTCGCCTTTGTTGCAGGCTATCAGCGATTGGGTTGGTCGTCGGCCATTAATTTGAGAAATTTCTGTCGCCGAGACCTATTTTGAACGGTCACGTCATCCTATTGACCGGATTTTGATGGTTTGTAGAGCCAATGCATTTGCTGGCTTCGCCATCCGCCCAATCGGTTTCCGCGAAATCTCAACAAATAACCTTTGAGCTTAAAATCCCTGGAAAGTAGCCGTTCGTAACCTGCCTGCTCAAAATCATCTGCTGTCAGGCGATACCATTTCGGCCCTGTTTCCTGCTCCCACAGAACCAAAGTGCCCACAGGAGATTGACGTATCAGATTCAAATTCAGCTCACGATCAGCAGTAAACGACGGATTTTCCAGTGGGTCACGATCCATCAAAACTCGTGGGTAGGCCTGGCTGCTAATCAACCGTTGATAATGCGAAGTCGAGTTTGTCACGAAAAACTCCGGGCGATTGAAGTGGATCCAATCGTGCATGGCTTCAACGGCCAATCCATCGCGTGTAAATCGAATGGCATCAACATAAACCAGGCAGCTCAAACCAGCTATAACCAGTACGGTGCTGGCAATCAATGGCTTTGACAAGTTAATGAACCTGCTTTGCCGCTCAGCCAAATTGTTCCACCCAGCCAGCGAGATCAGGGCCACGACAGGTGAAACACAAACAAAGTATCGTGCGTACCCGGCAGAACCGAACCATCCGCGAGTAAACATCAACGAATGCAGAATGAACAAGGTCAAAAATGACGACGTGGCAAAGCCGAGTTCGCGCTGACGCAAGCTGCTCCACAATCCAACCAGAAAAGTTATTAACAGAGGCAGCCCGGCGATCAAAGGCAATTGAGCCGCGTACCACCAGATTGGCCCTGTGCCGTTTGCCTGTCCGTCAATTCGCCAGTCGTGAGGCCAATCGTGGACTATCCACAGCTTGTCTCCGGTCAAGAGGTAGGCCGCCAACCACCATAAGAACATTCCGCC
This sequence comes from Acidobacteriota bacterium, assembly GCA_017991275.1. Lineage (GTDB taxonomy): Bacteria > Acidobacteriota > Blastocatellia > RBC074 > RBC074 > RBC074. The sequence goes on along the minus strand of JAGNMH010000017.1, from coordinate 14,687 downwards.
AGCCAGCAACAACCATTGAGGATTGCGTATTAAATTGTCCCATCCAATTGTCTTATCGCTGCCCCGCCTCAATTGAATCCGCAATATCCAAACTCCCCAAAGTGCTCCGATAAAAAAACCTTCGGGTCTGACCAGAATCAACAGTGACGCCACCAGCATTCCGGCTTTGATTCGTCCGCTCAAGTGCAGCCGCAGCGCAATGACAAATAACAGCGCAAATAGCGTTTCGGTCATCACCCATGAGCTGAGCGCAAAGAAGGCCGGTTGCAAAAACAACAACGGCACAGCCAGTTCGGCACGTTTAATTCCAATCTGTCTGGCCAGTTGAAAAGTTTGCCAGGCTGTCGCCAGACTAATTCCAACTGTGAAAAGCTTGGCTGCCGGATAGCCGAATTGTGATGGTAGAAAATAAACCAATGTGAACAGCGGCCTGGCCCAAACGCTGATGAAATAATGAGTATGCTGTCCAGCCCAACGCGCAAACAAAAAATGATAAGCGGCGTCCTGTTGTTCGGCGTCAGGGTAAAGCCAGACCAGCAAAGCGCCAGTCAAAGCAAAAGCCGCCAGCCACAGAATTGCGCGCCGATTTGGTGAGTCAAGGAAATGGGGCATTGTTGGGGTCAGAAAAAGACAGGATTTACGGGGTTCACAAGATGACCGTAAACCCAGTAAACCCTGTCGGTTTTTATTCGATTTTACCTGCCGCAGCGGCCAAGCGGGTCATTGCCATTGAGCAGGTCAAAGATTGCCGCGATTTTGTCCATATCAGCCGGGCGGTTTTGGCGAATCGTCAATTGCGCCTGTTCGAACAAATCGTTAAGCATTGAAGCCGGGCTAAGCGTCACGCCATTGCTCAGGCTGACCGATGCGAAGTTGACGTTGTAACAACTCAACATACTCCAGAGCGCATTATAGGCGACAGGCGAACCGTCACCACCGGCGGAGTTGACGCTCAACTGAGCTGCGACGAATTCCTGATTGAATCGTTGCGCAGCCGTCAGCCCGAAACCTGTCGAATTGCCTCGCAACGCCAGCGCAATCTGAGTTCGGTTGCTGGTGCTGATCGGCTGATTGTTGTTTGCGCCTGCAATCAAAACCGTTCCGCCCGGCAAACTGCTCAGGTTCAGCAGATAATACTGCGGCGAACGAAAACAGATCGTGTCGCATTTGTTGGACTTCGCCGCCATCGCTGTCAATGTGACCGTAAAACTGCACGAAGCCGAGCCTGCCGAATTCGTCGCCGTGCAAGTCACTGTCGTTACTCCAACCGGGAAGGTCGAACCCGATGGCGGAGTGCAGGTTACGGTCGCTCCGTTGGTTGCCGTCGGAGTTGGATAAGTCACGACTCCGCCCGTTGAAGTCGTCGCCGTCACTGTCATGTTTATCGGGCAAGTGATCGTCGGAGGTTGAACCTGCGGAGTCACAGTCACCGTAAATTGGCATGAAGCCGAGCCTGCCGAGTTCGTAGCCGTGCAAGTCACCGTCGTCACTCCAAGCGGGAAGGTCGAACCCGATGGCGGAGTGCAGGTTACAGTCGCTCCATTGGTTGCCGTCGGAGTCGGATAAGTCACGACTCCGCCCGTTGAAGTCGTCGCAGTGACGGTCATGTTTATCGGACAAGTGATCGTTGGCTGTTGAACCAGCGTCACCGTGAATTGGCACGAAGTCGAGCCTGCCGAATTCGTCGCCGTGCAAGTCACCGTCGTCACTCCAAGCGGGAAGGTCGAACCCGATGGCGGAGTGCAGGTTACAGTCGCTCCATTGGTTGCCGTCGGAGTCGGATAAGTCACGACTCCGCCCGTTGAAGTCGTCGCCGTGACGGTCATGTTTATCGGACACGTGATTGTCGGAGGTTGAACAACGGTCACAGTGAAACTGCAGGTCACGAAGCCGACCGCATTGCTGGCCACACAGGAAACCGTAGTCACTCCGACCGGGAAAGTCGAACCCGATGGCGGCGTGCAAGTTACGCTGGTCACTCCGCCGGTTGTCGTCGGCGTCGGGTAATTGACCACTGTCGAAGTCGCGCCGACCACCGTAATGGTCGCGGTCACATTCGGAGGACAAGCGATGGTGATCGCTCCGCCCGGAGGAACAAAACCCATATCAAAAGTGTGATTGGACGCGCCCGCTCCGCCGGTTGTCAGTCGAATGGCGGCGTCATTGCCTGAAATTACAGCGTCGGAATCCCGGCTGTCACCGTTTTGGCTGCTGTCCTTATTTTCTGCCGTCAGCGTGAAGCCGTTCAGCGCAGCCTGATTTTTATCAACAGCAATGTCGTAAGTCATGTTGGGCAACACGCGCGTGCTGACATTTGAATCGTTGAAGTAAAACTCTCCGCTGGAATTCGTGGTGGTTTCGCCGACCTGAATTCCGTTCTTCAACAATCGAACACGAACTCCGGTCAGACCCGGCTCGCCTGCGTCCTGAATGCCGTTGCCGTTGATGTCCTGCCAAATGCGGTTACCTATTTCAATCGGAGCCGCATCGCACAGCGGAACGATGTCGCTTAAACCGTTGGCTTTGCCGAACGGCCCTTGCAAACCAAGATTGCCGTTATAAATGCGATAAGTCTTTGCCAGAGTTCCGGCATTGTTGCGAAGCCAGCGCGGCCCTCCGTCAAACAGATTGTCGAAATCGAAGAGCGGAATCGGGTCAAACGAATTGATGACCACGTCGGGGTGACCGGCGATTTGAACCATCCCACCCAGAAAGATTTCGTCTGTGAACGGCGCTGATTCGTCTCGGAAATAAAACTCTGCGCTGCCAGGGCCTTCGCCGGAATTTTGCGGAGCCGCTCCTGCTCCACCACAGCGCCCGTTATTTTCCAGTGTCCAACCGGATGTTACGTTTCCGCAGGCTTTCAAGGTGTCACCGGCACTGACGCCGTAATAACGCACAAGAGCTTCAGCGGGATTGTCCAGCGTGGCGTTGCCGAATTGATCACCGGCACGGTCACGGAAACCAAGAATCAGGTTGCCGTTTTCAAAAGCCAGATCAGTCAGCATAGGTTGCGGATAAATTCCGCGCGCCAAGTTGGCGACTCCGACGCCCACGCCATTCCCTATGTTGCGAAAAACCGGTGTCCAGACTCGCCACGCAGCCGAAAAACAACTTGCCGCTCCAAGCTGCGAATTGTCTGCGCACCGGCGCGGATAATTCAGCGGCATCTGGAAAACCGGCGAAGAGCTGAAGTTCAACGTCACTGGATCAACCGAATAAACGTAAGCTTGAGTTTTGGTCATGTCGCCATCCGGCGCGGCTGGCGTGATGGTGCTTTCGGCGGAACAAACCATCCCGACGTAAATCTTGCCGCCCTCCGCTACCACGGCAAAAGGCCTGACGTCAGACGCGGTGGGGCAGCCTGGCGGGTTCAAAGGAACCGGTTGGCGGCGAACTGTAGCGATGGCGGGAGTGTTATCCAGCGGCAATTCGTAAAGTTGGCGGTCAGCCAAATTCATGACGTAAAGCTTTTTGTCGTCATCAGATACGGCCATTCCGCCAAGCGAGGTTTTGCCGACTGCATCCCACCCGGAGTTGCCGTTATCGCGGTCGAAATCGTTTATGTCGTGAGCATTTGCGCCAGCCGTGCCAGCGCCAAATATCGAGTTCAAATCGGCATAAACCGTCGCTGCTCCGTTTGTCGGATTGACCTGATAAATCGCGCCAGTTCCGCCAGGGCCGAACCCCGTATGCCGTTTCATAAAAGCTGCTGCGTAAATTTGTTTGGCCGAACGCGCGTAAGCCAGTCCCCAGGTCGTGCCGATTTGTCTGGCTGGAGTCAGGTTGCCGTGAGCGGGTTGATCGAAATCGGTGAACGGAGAGCCGCCTGTGTCACGATTCGAACCGGCGGAATACGGAAACGAAACCAGCACGGGCGAATCGCTGTTTTGATCTCCGCCGACATAACAACCTGTCACCAGCGTGGGATTGTCCTGGCAGAACTCCGCCGGAATCACCAAGCCCAAACTAACGTTTGAAGCGTTGTTGTCCGCAATAAATTGAACCGTGGTTTTTGAATCCGCTCCGGCTGGGCCTGGCTGAAAGCCCGACGGGATGGCGGTGAATTCGATTCGGTAAGGGGCGTTGCCAGCAGCGTTGAGCGAGTAATTGCCGTCAGCGCCCGTCGTTGCGGTTCCGGCAACCGCATTCGACGAATCGTAAGCAGTGACTGTGACTCCGGCAATGCCTCGATCATTGGCCAGAGCCGTGTTGCCTGAACCTCCGCTGCCAATTGTTTTGGCAACATCTCTTGCGCCGTCGGAGTTGAAATCCTGAAAGACCGTTCCCGTGATTGTCCCCGCAGCCGCTTGCCCCGATCTGAACCAATGCGATCCAGCCAAAGCCAAAACACAAATTGCCAGCGAGAAAGCCGCCCATCGCACCGACTGGCGACCTGTCAAAGAGCCTGACAAAAACCGAGAGAACCCATTCCGCGCTGTGAATTGCATAATCAATCTTCCTTTACTCAATCATTGCGCCGACTTTGGCGACGTGACCGGGGTAATTAGTTGAAGGGTGTGCAAATTGATCTTCAATGGAATCAATCAGTTCGCGCAAAGTCGCAAAGAAGGTAAAAGAAAACGGGCAACCGCTTCCTTTTTCAATCTCTTTGCGTCTTCGCGGCTTTGCGTGAGATTTTAATTTGCACAGTCTTCAATTAGTTGAATCGGATATTTAAGCCTTACGGGGAGGCAAAGTTCAGCGGCTGTTCAGCTCGCTAATGAATTGGCCAACAATGAAATGGGATGCTGCAAAGCAAGAAGAGGCACGAACCAAATCGTGTCTTAACCAGGGGCCGAAGGGGAGATGGGATAACGTTCAGACGCTTGTCACAACAAATCATTCTCACCCAGGCACCATTTTGCTGTGAGCGTTGATTGAACTTAAAACTGAACTAAATCTTGTCGAGTTTGAATGTCGAAAAACAGCGCCTTGCTTCTCGACGGCGCACAGTCTAAGCAGATGCCATACAACGGTCAACCTAAAATACAGCGCTGAAGATCAAGGTCTTCTGCTTACAAAAAGTCAAAGCGCGCGGACAGTGAAAAATCAACTTTTCCTTGCCCGCGCGCTTATGGTGTTAAGTTGCGAACGAGGCTTTAGAACTCTATTCGCAAACCAAGTTGGATCCAGCGACTGCCCGCCGTGCCTGCCCGTTCCGGCGCAATGAACTGCGTCGTCAACACGCCGAAGGCGCGCGAGTTATTCAGATCAAGCGACGGGTTGGCAAAGATCACATTGTTGAAGGCATTAAAGAAGTCGGCCAGGAAAGTGACCTTGAGACTTTCCTTGATCGTTGTCTGTTTACCCAGCGACAGGTCAACGTTCCAACGCGATGGGCCACGCAAAGGATTGGCTCTGCCAGCGCGTCCGTCGCGGCTAAGTTCGACGCGGCGGAAACTGTTGAAGACCGATTCCGGATTGCTGAACAGGTTAAGAGCAGTGCCTCGATTGGCCGGGTCGCCGTTGGTGCCGATGTTATTCGAACCTTTGATGCCGGTGTTGACTTCGTTGCCAAAGGCCGTCGGATCAGTGGTCGGAATCGCGCCGGAGGTGAAACCCAGGAAAAGGCTTCCGCCCCAGACGCCAGCGCCTTGGTTGACGGTCAGGGCATCACCGCTCCGGGCAGTGTAAATGCCAGACAAATACCAGCCGCCGACAACTTTATCCAGCACATTTCCGGTATTGAAAAAACGGCCTTTGCCAAACGGCAGGTCGTAACGGAACGTGCTGTTGACGATATGCGTGATGTCGAAAGGCGATGGGCCGTATTCGGCGTTCAGATTGAAGTTATTCGGCATGGTGCTTGCCGAATTCTGGTTCGCTCCAAGCTGGTCGAACGAACGCGCGAAGGTGTAATTGACCGTCGCCATCAGTCCGCGAGAAAAGCGTTTGTTCAAGGTTATAAACCCGGCATTGTAATTTGAACTGCCTGTGCTGGAACGCAGAAAGAAGCTCTGCGACAGGTAGTTGATGAACGGTTGAATACCGGCCTGCAACCGACGCTGGTCAATGTTCAGGAAGATATTGTTGATATTTCCGTTGATGAAGTTGCTGCCGGTGGCCGCCGCCAGCACCCGCGTGCCACCGGGTGATTGATTTTCAAACCACGGCTGCGGAGTGACGTTGGCGGCCAGAGTGCCGCCGCGCAATTGACGAGCAACAGCGTCGAAAGCCTGCGCAAATGTCTGCCCTGAAGCCTTGTCCAGATGCTCATAAGGAGCCTGGCCGAGGTTCATGCTCTGCGGCAGTTTCTTGGCGTAACGTCCGGCAAACCCCAATTCCAGAATCATGCCGCCGGGCAGTTCGCGCTGCACTGTCAGATTGAGCGCATGGTTTTCACCGACTTTGATTTTAGGATCAACCTGAAACGAGAGCGTTTCAGGAAACAGCGTCAGCGAACCATTCGGATTGCGTCCCCAGAAAGGCGAAACCGGAATGTTCAATGTCGGCACGGTCGGCAGCGGAATTTTTCCGTCAACGCCAACACGATACAGGCTCACCGCCGGATTTGTGCTTGTCGCATTGCATCCTGAGCCAGCCGCGCCGGATGCCGTGCAAAGCGGCGTGGTGATGTTGATGGTTTGAGCAAAAGCCACACCCAAAGTCGGAATGATGACGCTCTGGACGGTGTTCTGCCGGTCAAAGACCAGGCTGTAACCAGCGCGCACAACTGTCTTGCGTTCACCGACCAGTTTGCCCAGGAAACCTGTGTTCGACGATGGGTTCCACGACACAGCAGCGCGTGGCCCAACATTATTCCAATCAACATCGAAAACACTGCGACCGGCATTCGAAATCGGCAGGTAAGCGATTGGCGGGTTGTAAATGCCGCCTTCACGAGAGATGGCTTGTTTAGTCGCCAAAAACTCGCGCGCTGTTTGCAGTTGCAAGGTCTGACCGTCAATCTGGACGCTCTGACGACCCAGCCGTTCTGTCGGCGAAGTCTGCCAGCCGTAATTGACTCCATAAGTGAATGTCAGCGACGGTTTGATGCGCCAAACGTCCTGCCAATAAAACTCCGGAACCCAGAGCTTGGTATCGGCTTCCAGGGTTTCGCCGAAAGGCAGCGGCTTCAAATTTCCGTCGCGGACTGCCAGCACGCTGACGTTGTCAACAATGCCCAGCACGGCAGCCATTGTGCGATTCCAGGTTTGCACATCTCCAGTCGCCAGACAGTTCTTGGTCAAAGTCGCCGTACAAGTCGGCGGACGCACAGAAACCGGAAGCGAAAACGCGCCGAGTTCGGAATCCACCTGCGCCACCAAAGCTCCCAGCGCACCCAGCACTTTGTCGTCGCGGCGATGTAGCGTCGGCAGATAACGCACGTGCGTACCGAATTGCCAGGTGTGACCGCCGCGCACCCAGTTCAAATCGGCGTTCCATTGAATGTTTTTGTTGTCGTTGGATTGTTTGCGAGCCAATTGCGTGTCCACGTCAATCGGTTCGGAAAGAATGCTTTGAGCGCCGCCGCGTGCTCCAAGGTCAAGCGCGACGTGAGTCTGTCCGCCTGAAATCCCCGTTTCGGTTCCGGCCAGCGCCAGTTCCGCAGCCGAACCATTCGGGCGCAAACGATCAAGCGCCGTGCGGGTTCGAACCCAGCCAAAGCGGAATTCGCCGGACAGGTTGTTGGTAATCAACCCGCTGACGCCGCTGCTGATCATATTTTGACGGGCGGGCAAAGTTTCGCGGCTTTTGACGTTGCCGCCGCGAATGTCCAGCAATCCACTGCCGGTCGCCACTTCGCCAAAATATCGGAATGCAAAATCGGCACGCCATTTTTCGTTGATGTTGTAATCGAAGCGCGAATTGTAAAAGTCGTTGTTCAGCGGATTTGTGACAATGCCGCGAAAACCTCCGGTGTTGAATCCGTCACCGGCGCTTGGGTCGTTGACCCCTGGCAATCCTTTGAACAAATTGGAAACCACTGGGCTAAGCCCTATGCCGCGCGGATCGCAAGGCTGGTCGCCATTCGGCCCGCACAAAGTGGATGTTTTCAAGTCATAGGCAACGGTCGCTCCTGAAGCATCGCGGAAACGCAGGATGCCTTGCCGCAAGCTGTCGTTCGGCACGATGCGCAAAATCTGAGTTGTGCGCGGAAAGCGACGGCCTTCGTAATTGGCAAAGAAAAAGAGTTTTTTCTTCCAGTGTTCGCTCCACGGAATGACCGGGCCGCCAACGCGGAAGCCGAAGCGATTATCTTTTAACTCCGGCTCTTGCTGTTTAGCGCGCGCCACCGGGTCGGTGACGGTCTGCGCGATGGTTCGTTTGGCCGTCCAGGTGGCGGCATTCAAATTGTCGTTCTGGTGATACCAGAAAAGCAGACCGTGGTAATCGTTCGTTCCGCGCCGGCTAATGACAGAAGCCTGTCCGCCCGCCCCGCGTCCGAACGAAGCATTCGGGTTTGCCACGCCAACGCGGAATTCTTCAATGCTGTCAATCGGTATGGGAATGACCGTGCCCAGACCGCCTGTGGATTGGTTGGTGATGTCAATTCCATCAAGAGTGATGGTTGTCTGGTCGTTGCGCGAACCGGCGACTTCGCCGCCGGGTGTTGAAAGCGGCTGGATGCGTAACAGATCGTTGGCTTGGCGAGTCAGGGCAGGCAATAGAGGCATTTCCTTGCCCGCAAGGACATTGCCGACTGTGGAATCTGTGGTCTGTAATTCAACGCCTGCCGCAGCCGTCACTTCAACGACTTGTTGAACGTCCCCGATTTCCAATGTCACTGGAAAAGTATAGGACTTCGCCACGTCAACTTTGAAATTAGAAAGCGTAGCTTTGCGAAAGCCGGGTTTGGCGACTGTAATTCTGTATTCGGCGGGCAACACTGATGGAAAGACATATTGCCCCTCCTTGTTTGTGCTGGTTTTAACCGTTTGATTTGTAGCCGGGTTTGACAGTTCAACTTCAGCGCCCTCGATGACCGCACCGTTTTTGTCTGTCACCAAACCTACAACAGCCCCTGACGTCGCTGTCTGAGTAAATGCCACTGACGCCAGTAATATCATCAGTAATGGCGACATTGAAACGGTCGCTATTTTCATAAATTTGGCCGACAGTTGCACTTGTAGATACCTGAACATAGCAATAACCTCCTGTGAATTTGTGGGTAAGAAAGCTGCGATTAAAATCTCTAATCACGGCGTTCCAAATTGTCTCGGTAAAGCTGTTCCGCTAAAGCTAGCTGATCTTTTTTATTTTTTTGATATATCAACCGTTCTTGAAACGACGATTGTTAACTATTGGAGTGATGAGATGGTATACCCCGACTTGGAAACACTGCAAGCGTTTTGAATACAACTGGTTCAAAGTTTCAAAGTCGGCAACTACCGCCCAAAGTGCCCTCAGGGTATAATTTGCCGCGTTCCAGCAACGACAAAACAGTTTGAATAAAAGGAGTCAAAAGTGGTCGTCTCAACTGTCAGATTAGTCGTCGGATTGAATCATTTTTTAGTGGTGAGTTTGATCGCGCTATTTTCCGTTTCGGCTTTGGCTCAAAGAGCCGATCCGAAAGACCCAAAGAACGTCGAACTTGGCGCTCAACTTATCAGGCAAGTCATCGAAACTCGCGGTGGAGCAAAGTATCTGGGCATAACAACTTTGCTGGCTTCGGGCCAGTTCACTCCGTTCGATCAGGGAATTTCGACCACTCCGACGCCGTTCACATATTGGCAGATTCCATTCGACAAAGAGCGAGTGGATTTCGGCAAAGGCAAAAAGAAAAATCGCCGCATCCAGGTCAACGTGGGTCAAACCGGTTGGGTTTACGACGGCGACGCCGAAACCTTGAAAGATCAGAGCGAGCAACAAATCAAAACTCATGTCGAAGACGCAATGTTCGATATAGACCGAATCTTGCGAGGCGGCTGGAAAGCAGAGGGCGTTTCAGTTCGCTTTGCTGGGCGCGAAGAGTTGCGTCCGGGTGAGCGCGCAGATGTGGTCTTGATCCAGCTTAAGCCGGACATTCCAGCCTATCTTTGGCTGGATCGAAACACTCATTTGCCGCTTAACCTAATTTATGAGAGGTCTGAAGCTGGAGGTCTGGTCAAAAACGAATATCGTTTTTTTCAATGGGTGGCTTACGACGGCGTTAAATTTCCGAACATCGTGGACTTTTACCGCGACGGAATTCAGCAGAACCGGGTTAATTACTCATCCGTGCAGTTGAACACTCCGATCGCTGACGACATCTTCGCCAAACCGGCGAGTGTGAAAGCAATCAAGTAATTGCAAGGAACCTTTTCCACACCTGCCTCGTTAGGGCAAACGGAGACAAGACTCAACGGACAGGCATCGAGGTAAAAACATTGATTTGGAGAGACCAAACTACAGTGGGAGCCAGTGCGGCATTGATAAAATCGGATGCAGAATTGGTGCGGCGGTGCCGCGCCGGAGACAGCGCAGCCTGGGAGCAGGTCGTTCATGAGTATTCGCGCCGAGTCTACAACCTGGCTTACCGGTTCACGGGCCGGCATGAGTCTGCTGAAGACCTGGCGCAGGAAGTTTTTGTGCGCGTTTACCGTTCCCTGGAGCAGTATGACCCCCAAGCCGGAGATTTGGCCAATTGGCTGATGCGGCTGGCGCGGAATTTGATCATTGACGATTACCGCCGCCGCAATCGAACTCCGACCGATTTGGGCGACGACATTGGCGACCACGAATACCATCTGGAAAGCCATCACGACGCCCCCGACCGCGGAGTCGAAAGGTTTGAAAGAGCCAAACAGGTACACGGGGCAATCGCCAAGCTTCAACACGATCTGCGTGAATGCGTCATCTTGCGTGACATTGAAGAGCTGACTTATCAGGAAATTGTGGACATTCTGCAAATCCCGATTGGCACGGTGAAATCGCGTATCAATCGGGGACGCATCGAGTTGGCGAAGATCATGCGACGCATGAAAGTCGTCGAAACTATTTAGCCGGTTTCCGGGCATTAGTTTCCAGATTGAGCGGGCACTCAATATCAACTGGAAATTCAACCTGGAATCTGAAAACCTAAAAACCAAAGACCTCCCTAATTGTGGTGTAATGGACTGTCTTAAATTTCAAGATTCACTTTCAGGTTATGCCGACGGCGAATTGGATTCGCGTTCGCGGGCGGAATGCGCTGCTCACCGTTTGATGTGCCGCGATTGTCGCGAGCTTTTTGATGATGTTCGCCTGACAGTGAAGGCGCTTAACGCCATCGCCGTTGATGATTATGAAAAGCCGGCAGGACTGGATTCGCGCATCATTGCTGCGACCACCACCGGCGAAATGCTCAGTTGCAACGAATTCGACCGCTTGATTGAGCGCTATTTCGACGGCGTTCTGCTGGCTCCCACTTTTCACACTTTCCAGATTCATTTTGAAAAATGCTCGAAGTGCCGCCGACTGATGGCCGGCATCGAAGACGCAATCGAAATTTGCCGCGAGATTAAAGACGACGAAATCGAAGCTCCGCCTTCGTTACAAGACCGGATTTTGGCTGCAACCGTCGGCGCGCGTAACACTTCGCCATTTAAGATTTCATGGGTTCGCAGGATTAAAGAGTCGTTGATTGGCTTTTCGCACCAAGCTGCCCGGATAATGATGACCGCGGAAATGGCTGCGGCGATGTTGATTTTTGGTGCCAGTAGCTTGTTGGTTCTGTCGCGTTTCGGCAGCCTTGAAGGCATGGCGTCGCACACCACCAAGCAAGCCGAACAGTTCATGTATCAAGGCCAGCGAGCATTTAACACAGTTCAGTTCGGATTGATTGGCCAGGTGCCGCAGTCGCCAAAACCTCAGGAAGCTTCATCCGATGCCTTGTCGCAACCTATTCAGGTTAAGCCCTCGCCCGAGCTAAAAAGCCTGACAAATGGTGAAGCCAAACCGCAGGTTGAAAGCCAGCAACGCCTTCAACATAGCAAAAAGTAACTCAAAAGAATTTATCGCCCACAAAGACGAACAGAACACAGTGATTTTTAGCTTGGTTTCCTGGGCAGCACTTTCCCCAGAAAACCCAACGAACCAATTGAGGAGATAGATTTTTCCACGATAATGAAATGCACCTACCATCCAACTAATCTGGCCAGCGCGCGGTGTAGCTCCTGCGATAACAACCTCTGCCCGGCTTGCGATCACCGCATCAAGGGTTATCCATACTGCCAGGATTGCATAGTCGCCGGCATCCAGTTGTTACGGCAAAGCGCGAGTAATCAGGCGCAATCGCCAAGCGGCGGAAGCAAATCGCCTTACCTGGCCGTGTTGTTTGGAGTTGTTCCGGGCCTGGGCGCGGCTTACAACGGCCAGCCGGTCAAAGCTTTAGTACATTTCATTATTACTGCCGGATTGTGGACTCTGGCGGATGTTTTTCATGCTTCGCTGGAAGTGACCTGTGCGTTGGCCAGCTTCGCGGTTTACGTTTACTCGCTTTACGACGCTTTTCGCACCGCGCAACGTCAACGCAACGGCGCGGATTTGAGCGAAGAAGACGAACAGTTACGACAGTTCATGCGTGCCCGCACAAATTTGTGGGGCGGGTTGCTGTTAAGTATCGGCGCTCTGACAACTCTTCACATCATGTTTCCGGCGCAAACGCGCCGCTTTTGGCCGCTGTTGCTGGTAGCCGCAGGAATTTATCTGCTCAATGAGTTTCGCAGAGGCAGGGACTTGAAACCGGTTGCTCCGATTTATAGAACTCCGCCGCCGTCTGTTATTCAGTCAAGCCTGGAAAGCCAGACACGCGAATTTGCCAGGGCAGAGCGCCGTTATGATGGGTAATACCTGAGTTCCGTTCCGGCTGAAGCCGTTATTCAAAGCCTAAAAAATGTTCAAACGAATTGCCACATCGCTGCTTGGGGTCGTTTTGATAGGGGCGGGGATATGGTTGTTTATTGCGGTTGGTGAAGCGGTGGCATTGCAATGGCTGACCAGGCTCTGGCCTGTGTTTTTGATTCTGGCAGGACTGGTTCGAGTCTTCAGTTATTTGATTGATCGTCATCCCCGCTCGCCGGTCGGTGGAATGATGATTACGGCGATTGGCGGAATTCTGCTGGCTGCTAATCTAAGAAGCGACTGGTCGGCGCTATTTTTAATTGGCCAATCATGGTTTTTTCTGCTGCTAGCTTTCGTCATTGGCAGAATTTTGCGCCAATACACACATCGCGCTGAAGACGGAGCGCGAGTCCCAGCTTTTTCTGCCGGAGCAATTTTAGTTATGATCCTGTTGGCCGGGGGAGGGCTGGCGACGAACTATCTGGCTAAAAATAGCCGGCATCTGCAAGACATTGAGTTCAAGCTGAGTCAATTGGGATTCTGACCCAATTTCATAAGAAAAAGGAGAAATGAGAGATGTTTGCCTGGATTTTCAAGCTGGTTGCCACAGTTGCTTCAATCGTCACAACCTTATTGTTGGCGGCTGAAAGTCTACGGCGCGGTTTGATTGTAGCCACTACAATTTTTGGCATCATCAAAATCATTGTCGTGTTTCTTTTCTTTGCCGTGCTTGCTGTGATTCTTTACCTGTTGTTGAAAGATTCTTTCCGCGCCAAACCTGCTTCAGAAATCTAATCCTTCGCTCGCTTGCGTAACCTCTGTCGAAAATCAACATGGAGGCTCAAAGCAAACAATGCCCGCCAACGAATACGAGTTCCTGACAGAATGGCGTGTTTCTGCGCCGCGTGAACTGGTTTATGAAATCCTGAAAGAAGGAAAAGATTATCCGCGCTGGTGGCCCGACGTTTACCTGGGAGCCGATTCCGAACCGTCTGGCCGCGAAGACCACGTCGGAGACAAAGTTCATTTCTTTACCAAAGGCTGGTTGCCTTACCGCCTTCGCTGGACTGCGGAAGTCGTCCAGCATTCCAAACCTCACACCATAGAAATTAAAGCCACAGGCGATTTCGTAGGTAGCGGAAAATGGTCGCTGACGCCGGAAGGCGATGGAACTTTCATCGCCTTTGACTGGTGTTTGCGAGCCGACAAACCGCTGTTGCGATTGTTGTCGCCGGTCTTCAAGCCAATCTTCAAATGGAATCATCACTGGGCAATGTCTCGCGGGTTTGAAAGCCTGTGCCGCGAAATTGAACGCAGACGTTCGGCCTAATGCAAAAAGAATTTCTTTTCCTGCAATCCGCTCCCCCATTCAACTCCGTAAGCGGGGTAGAGCAATCCTGTTCAGGTTGCTCTGCTTGCTTGAAGACATCTTTCGAGAACACCGGGCAATCTGGACAGCATTGCCCTACATTTCCAAGGAGACAAACCATGAAGAACCTGAAGACAATTTTTCTGTGTGCGTGTTTGCTGATGGCGGTTTCGATTTCGGCGACGGCTCAACAATCGCTTTACGATCGGCTGGGAGGCGAAAAGGCAATCTCGGCAGTCGTTGATGATTTTGCCGGGAACGTTCTGGCTGACACTCGCATTAACAAGAAATTCGCCGACAGCGACCCGACCCGCCTGGTCACCAACCTGAAAGCGTTTATGTGTATGGCAACCGGCGGTCCGTGCAAATACACGGGACTGAACATGAAAGACGCTCACAAACACATGGGAGTGACCGCCGGCGAATTCGGCGCTCTGGTCGAAGACCTAGTCAAAACTCTGGATAAATTCAAAGTGCCGGAAAAGGAAAAGAACGAATTACTTTCGGCTCTGGGCGGTATGAAAGACGACATCACAGAAAGCAAATCAACAGCGACCGGCACCGAGCTTCC
>JAGNMH010000515.1 GCA_017991275.1 Acidobacteriota bacterium | reverse complement strand
ATTCATCAGGCGGAGCGCCCAGCATTTCGGCGGCTTTCAGCGAAAGCAGCTTGTGGACTTCCTTGCTCGCGTAACGCGCGGCGTTGCCAGTCACGTAAGTTTGGCGCGAAGCCGTTGTGGCCGCGCAATCCAGCGTTCGGTCGGTATCGGCCACCAGCACGTCAACCTTTTCGTAAGGCACGCCAAGTTCTTCGCTGACGATTTGCGCCAGCACGCCGACCAAACCTTGACCGATTTCCGCTGCGCCAGCGCGAACAGCGGCGCGGCCATTGGCGAAAAGTTCGACTTCGGCTCCGGCTGCGTCGTAAGCGCCGCTGCCAAAGCCCGTGTTTTTGTAAGCTGTGGCCACGCCCCAGGCTCGGCGCTTGTCACCTTCGACGGCAACAAACGGATTTTTTTCCATTTCGGCAGCGACTGTTTCCAGCGCATCGGCCAAGCCGCAGCTTTCGTGCATGACCTGACCGGCCAGCGTTTGCTTGCCATAATTCAAAACGTTTTTGCGTCGAATCTCCACTGGCGAAATGCCCAATGCTTCGGCCAGTTGATCCATCTGGCTTTCCATCGCAAATACGCTTTGCGTGACGCCGAAGCCGCGAAACGCGCCTGATGGCACGTTGTTGGTGTACATCGCGAAGGTGTCCACCTTGACGTTTTTGACTTCGTAAGCTCCGGCGGCGTGTGTGGTAGCGCGCAACATGACGTGGCTGCTCAAACTGGCGTAAGCGCCGCCGTCGCCCCAGATTTCGGCTTCGTGCGCGGTGATCGTTCCGTCTTTGCGCGCGCCGGTTTTCATCTTGATGATGGTGGCGTGGCGTTTGGGGTGAACCAGCAAAGACTCTTTGCGGCTCAAAACCATTTTGACCGGGCGTTTGGTAACGTGAGCCGCCAAGGCCGCGTGAATCTGCACGGAGACATCTTCTTTGCCGCCGAAGGCACCGCCGATCAAGCAGTTGATGACGCGGATTTGGTCTTCTGGCAAAGCGAGCGAAGCGGCAATCTGTGCGCGATCGCCGAAAGGAATCTGGCCGCCGCAATAAACAGTGATCCTTCCAATC
This sequence comes from Acidobacteriota bacterium, assembly GCA_017991275.1. Taxonomy (GTDB): domain Bacteria; phylum Acidobacteriota; class Blastocatellia; order RBC074; family RBC074; genus RBC074. Next base: position 3,773 of record JAGNMH010000515.1, on the reverse strand, counting down.
GGGTCAGGCACAGCCAGTCCGGCTTCGGGTTCGATGAAGGCGTGTTCGACGGTTTGCGTGCTGTATTCGCGCTGGATGATGACATCGGCTTCGGCAAAGCCTTTGGCAACGTCGCCGTTTTCCAGATGGTAATGTTTCAGGCAGTTGCCGTGTTCTTTGGGATCGTGATGCGGAACCTGCGCGTGCAGGATTGGCGCATCGGGTAAGGCGGCTTCTTTAGGGCCGGTGACGACAGGCAGTGGTTCATATTCGACTTCGATCAGCTTCAAGGCTTCGGCGGCGATGGATTCAGTTTCAGCAACGACCAGCGCGATGGCGTCGCCAACGTAACGCACTTTGTCGTAACACAGCACGGGCCAATCAACTTCGTGAACGCCGCAATCTTTGCGTCCGGGAATGTCGGCGGCGGTTAAGACTGTGACGACTCCGGCCAGAGCTTTCGCTTTGCTCACGTCCACTTTCAGCAATCGAGCGTGCGGATACTGACTGCGTAACGCGCGGACGTGCAGCATTCCGTCAACGTAAAGATCGTCGGCGTAAATGCCTTTGCCTGTGACTTTTTCAACCGCGTCTGGGCGAGGCAGCGGTTGGCTGATGGCTTTGAGCGATTGTTTGACTGCGGGAAGCGGCGCGACTTGCTGACCGGCGGCTTGTTGCACAGCGCGGATGATGGCGTTGTGGCCGGTGCAGCGGCAGATGTTCCATTTGTGGCCGTCGTGAATTTCCTGGAGCGTCGGATTGGGATTTTTTTCCAGCAAGGCAATCGTCGCCATGACAAAACCCGGCGTGCAGAATCCACACTGAGTCGCGCCTTGTTCGACGTAGGCCTGTTGCACGGGATGCAGTTTGCCATCGGCATCGGCCACAGCTTCGATGGTGGTAACGTTTGCGCCTTCAGCCCGTTTCATCGGAATCAGGCAAGAACGCACCGGTTCGCCGTTGCTGATAACCATACAACTGCCGCAATGGCCGGTGGCGCAACCATCTTTCGTGCCGGTCAAATGCAGTTCATCCCGGAGGACATCCATCAATTGGGTTTGCGGCGTTACTGAAACCGAATATTGCTGGCCATTCACCGTCAACGTAAAAGTCTGTTTCTCGCCCATGACGATTTACCTCTTCGAAAGATAGAAAGCCCAACTGTACCGTAGACTGTCCAGCCTGCGGTAAACTTGTGGCGCAAACCTATTGGCTTTCCAGAAAACACTGTGTTGAGGCAGCCGCAGACTGGACAGTCTACGGTACATAATCCGCTCAATTATCCAACAGGCTCATGCCGACTTTGAAATACCGGTCGCCAACTGCCGCGCCTGCCGGAAGTTTTTCGTCTATCCAATTCAAGTCTTCAGCCGTCAACGAGACGTTGGCCGACGCGGTGTTTTCACGCATATATGCCAGGCGTTTAGTTCCGGGAATCGGCACGATGTCTTTGCCCAGATGCAGCAACCAGGCCAAAGCCATTTGTGCCGGTGTGCAACCTTTGCGTGCGGCGATTTCCTTGACGGCTTCGACCAGCGCCATGTTGCGGTCGAAGTTTTCGCCCTGGAATCGCGGCACGTTCACTTTGCGCCAATCGCCGTCTGGCAAATCTTCGGCGCGTTTTGCGGTTCCGGTCAAAAAGCCTCGGCCAAGCGGACTGTAAGGCACAAGGCCGATGCCGAGTTCACGAATTGTCGGCAGCACTTCGGCTTCGATGTCGCGTTCCCACAGCGAGTATTCCGACTGCAAAGCCGAAATCGGATGCACGGCGTGAGCGCGGCGAATGTTGGCGGGGCCGGCTTCGGAAAGGCCGATGTAACGAACCTTGCCGGCCTTGACCAGATCGGCCACCGCGCCGACGGTGTCTTCAATCGGCACGTTCTTATCCACGCGATGCTGGTAAAACAGATCAATGTGATCCACGCCCAGCCGTTGCAGCGAAGCATCGCAAACTTCCTTGACGTGTTCGGGGCGACTATCTGTTCCAACGGGACGACCGTCTTTGATGGCGAAGCCGAATTTGGTGGCGATGATGGCCTGGTCGCGTTTGCCTTTCAGCGCGCGGCCAACCAGCTTTTCATTTTCAAACGGGCCGTAAATTTCGGCTGTGTCGAAAAAGTTGATGCCCAGATCAAGAGCTTCGTGAATGGACGCGATACCTTCATCCGCGTCGGCGCTGCCGTAAGTGCCGCTCATTTGCATGCAGCCCAGTCCGAGTGCCGAAACGACCAGGCCTTGAGTTCCGAGTTTGCGTTGTTCCATTGAAATTCCTCTTGTATAAAACCCGCTTCCTACCGGTCGCGGTGCTGACTAAAACTTGACGACGATTTTGCCGAAATGCCCGCCGCTTTCCATCAATTGCAAGGCTTCGTTGGTTTGATCGAAACCGAACACGCGATCAACCACCGGCTTCATTTTGTGATGGCTGATGGCGCGATTCATCGCTTCGAACATTTCGCGGTGGCCAACGAAAATGCCTTGCAACCGAATGCTCTTCATTAAAACCAAAACCGGATTGATGCCGCTGCCAGCGGCCAGAGCGCCAATGACGGAAATCATTCCGCCGATGCGAACGGCTTTCAGCGAACGTTCGATGGTTCCAGCGCCGCCGACTTCGACAATGTGGTCAATGCCCGCGCCGCCGTTTAACTCTTTGGCCGCTTTGTCCCAGTCGGGATTGGTTTTGTAATTCACTCCATTGGTGATGCCCATCGTTGCCAGCCGAGCCAGCTTTTCATCGCTGGACGAGGTGGCAATCACCCGCGCTCCGTGCATTTGAGCGAATTGAGCGGCGAAGATCGAGACGCCGCCGGTTCCCTGAACCAGCACGGTATCACCGGCTTTGGTTTGGCCTTTGTCAACGACTGCGTTCCAGGCTGTCAGCCCCGCGCAAGGCAGCGTCGCGGCTTCCTCGTAACTCAAGTGTTCCGGGCAAGCGATGACGCCGGTTTCTTCCAGTGCGACGTATTCTGCCAGCATGCCGGGTTGATCGCCGCCGCCTTTGGCCGTGCGAGCTTTGGCTTCATTCGGTTCGCCGCCTGTCCAGTTTTGAAAGAATGTGCCGATGACGCGGTCGCCGACTTTGAAATTTTTGACTTCGCTGCCCACTGATACGACTTCGCCAGCGCCGTCTGAAAACGGAATCATCGGCAGTTTCAATCGAGGGTTGTAAGTTCCCTTTGTGACCATCAGGTCGCGGTAATTCAACGAAACGGCTTTGACGTTGACGATCACCTGACGCGCGCCGGGTTGCGGTTCTGCCCTTTCGACCAACGTCAAACCGTCCGTGCCAAACTGTTGAAGTTCGTAAGCCTTCATCCTTTTGCTCCTTAAATTTGATTGCTGCTGTTGGGTTGTTTGAAAGCGTGGCAAGACTATTTGAGTTGGCCGAACAAAGTAAAGCCGGTTTCAGGATGAAAACCTCTTCGTTGCTGGTGTGTAACGGCTTCCCTATAATGCGCGCCTTGTTTTACATCTCGCTTTTGAAGGAGCAACCGTTGGCACTTAAAGACCTCATTTCCATCAACGATCTGACTGCGAAAGAAGTCCGGCAGATTTTCACGACCACCGCCGACCTGAAAGCCAAACCGCGCGATTACAGCCAGGCTCTGGCAGGTTGTAGCGTCGCGCTGATTTTTGAAAAACCCAGTTTGCGCACACGCGTAACCTTCGATCTGGGAGCGACGCAGATGGGGGCTTCCTGTGTTTATCTGGATCATCAGGGAGTCCGTTTGGGCGAGCGCGAATCAGTCAAAGACATGGCATTGAACCTGGAGCGTTGGGTGGATGTGATT
>JAGNMH010000514.1 GCA_017991275.1 Acidobacteriota bacterium | reverse complement strand
TTCCATTCGTTCCCGGAGTCCACGATTTCGGATAACCAATCAGCGGTGAAACCTGCGGCTCGGTCATGTGCGCGCTGAATCGCACCAGCGACCAGCCTTTGCCAAACGGCCAGCTTTCCTGATGCGCGTTGGCCAAGCCCCATTCGCTGAACTTTTTCATAGTCCATTCGCCTGCCTGTTTGATCGCGGGCGAACCAGTCAGGCGCGGGCCGTACACGTCTGACAACCAAATGATGTGATCCATCACCTGCGAACGGTTCAAGCCTTCTTCGCGGATTTTGCCGATCATCGCGTAATCAGGCTGGTCATCCTGCTTGCTTTGAGCCAACACGGCAGGCAAGGACAACGCAAACGCCAGCAGAAAAACGACTGCCAGATGAATTTGACGACGGGTGATTTTCATTTCGAGCCTCCATTTTTTCTTCCACGAAGCCACACGAAGGAAACACGAAGGGGAAGAATTTTTAAACAGGATTTACAGGATTCGACAGGATTGGCGTTATCGCTATTCATTCACATCAAGCTCAGTTCTTCATCCTGTTGAATCCTGTCTATGCCCATCTTTTCTTTAATCTTCTTCGTGTTTTCTTCGTGTTACTTCGTGGACAGAATCCTGAATAGAATTCAATTGATGTATTTCGTTTCGGTTGTTTCAAGCTGCGCTTCTTCTTCGTCTACGCTCCAGATTTCCATCAGCTCACGCGGGACTTCGGTGACGAACCTGGACGGGCGGTGAAGCACAGTTTGCCGCGAACGGTCGCTTTCGACCAGAGGGAAGCAAACATAAAGTTCATCTTGCGCGCGAGTCAGTGCGACGTAAAACAATCGGCGCTCTTCCTCTTCGCCTTCGATGTCGCGCAGACTGCGGCTGGATGGAAAGCGCCCATCGGCTGCCCAGATCAAAAACACTACGCGCCATTCCAAGCCCTTTGCCTGATGAACCGACGACAGCGCAAGTTGTTCGTCTTCGTCGCCGCCTTCGATCACGTCTTCGCCAACCATAGCTCCCGGCGGGCTGAAGCGCTCGGTGTTCAGCAGCGCCAGCTCGCTCAAAAAAGCATCGGTCGTGTCGTACCGCCCGGCAAAGTTGGCCAGTTGCCGCAAGTCTTCTTCGCGCGCGTCGGAGTTTTCAAAATTGGCTTGCAGGTATTCGATGTAACCGCGCGACAAAATCAGTTCGATCTGTTTGGCCGGAGCATTGATCGTTTCGGGCGCGGTCAGGTCTTTGATAAGTTCGGCAAATTCACGCCAACCAACCGAAGCTCCTTTCGGCAAGGCTTTGGCGAATTCATCCGTTCGCACCAGCGCAAGCGGTTCTTCGGCAAAAGCCAGCCGCTCCCAAACGCGCGAAGCCGTTGCATTGCCTATCTTCGGAATCAGTTTCAGCACACGCTTCCACGCCAGTTCGTCTCGCGGGTTTGCCACCAGCCGCAAATACGAAGTCACGTCTTTGATATGAGCCTGCTCGAAAAAACGCATGCCGGATCGAACGTCGTAAGGAATGCCTCGCCGCGTCAGTTCCAACTGCAATTCCAGCGAATGAAAGTGCGACCGATACAGCACGGCGATTTCATCCAGCGGAACGCCTTCGTCGCGCAAATCCAGAATTCGCGCTGCTACAAACGCCGCTTGCTGTTCGCTATCTCGCGCCGGAATCAGCGCAGGCGTAAAGCCTCGGCTTGGGCGTTTGGCTTGCAGATGTTTGGGAAACTGCTGGCGGTTCATCGAAACCGAAGCGTTGGCCAGCATCAAAATCTCCGGCGTCGAGCGGTAATTATTTTCCAGCTTGAATACTTGCGCGTCGGGATAGCGTTTTTGAAACTCGAAGATGTTTTTGAAGTTCGCGCCGCGCCATCCAAAAATGCTTTGCGCGTCGTCGCCGACCACCATCAGGTTGCGATGTTTGGCGGCGACCAGATCAATGATTTCGGCTTGCAGCGTGTTCGTGTCCTGATATTCGTCAACCAGAATGTGCTGAAACTGTTCCTGATAAATCGCCGCAATATCCGGCTTCTCGCTCATCAACCGTTTCCAGTTCAGCAGCAAATCGTCGTAATCCATCGCGTTGCGTTCCAGTTTGCGCTGCTGGTAAAGCGAATCCACGCGCTTGATTGGCTGAGTCAACATTTCAAAGTGCGGATATTTGGCGACGATCAATTGATCCAGCGGAGTGTCAGTGTTCGTCGCAAAGCTGAACATTTCGCGCAGCACTTCGCCTTTGGGAAAGCGGCGAGCCTTTGTGTCAATCGCGGCTTCGTCAATGCAGGAATCAATCAAGTCTTTGGCGTCTTCGGCGTCCAGAATCGAAAAGTTGTTTTCGTAACCCAGGCTGACGGCGTGGCGGCGCAACAAACGATTGGCGATGGAATGAAACGTCCCGCCCCAGACTCGGCGAATGTCCGCAGCCAGCAAACCTTCGACACGGCTGAGCATTTCTCGCGCGGCTCGGTTGGTGAACGTCACCAGCAAGATGCGAGCGGGGGCGACTCCGGCTTCGATCAACCGTGCTACTCGATAAGTCACGACGCGAGTTTTGCCCGAACCGGCTCCGGCAATGACCAGCAACGGTCCGGCTCCGGCCATGACCACGGCGCGCTGTTCGTCATTCAACGCTTCGCGGTAATTGATCAGCGACTGGCGCGGAGTGTCGGATTTGATGATGTACTTTTTCATTTCAGGAATGGACGCAACAAAATCGAACCGGAGAGTTTGTAGACAGGATTTACAGGATTAACAAGATGGGCACGACGCCTGACTGACGGGCAGCCAATCCTGTTCATCTTGTCAATCCTGTCTATTTCCTTTGATTACCGGCTACGACAGAATTGTGAGCAAAGCCGACTGTGCAGCAACTTCGCCTTCATACAGTGCCAGCACACGTTGCTGCAACTGTGCTCGCAAATCAGCGCAAGCTGTCACCGAAAGCGGAAACTCCTGGCCCGCCTGTTTCGCTAGTTCGCCGAGTTCCTGCCAGACGGCACGCACCTCATCAACTGGCGCTCCGTCGTGCATCAATTCGCGGCGACGGATGCACAATTCTTTGGCGGCGCGCGTCAACGGCACGTCATCGGGCAAAGCCGATTCCGCCAATTCGCTCCACTGACGACCGAGCGCAGCGTATTGTTCGCCGAGCGCGGTTAATTTTGAATCCTTCAACGCCGAGCCGGATTCTTGCAGAAATTCCGCAAACAGCGGACGGCATAACCCTCCACCCGTGCCGTAATTTTCGATGCAATCATAAATCCAGGTCAGCCCTCGCCACAGATTCGCGCCGGGTTTGAAAACCGTTTCCCACGATTCTTTGTCCTTGGAACCGTGCAGCCGCTGTGACCAGGTTTTCAAAGCTTCCAGCTTGCCGTTGCTTTTCATGCCGGGCAGCGTCGGATGTTGCAGGACTTCGTGACAACGCCGCAATCCGGTTTGAACCAATGCTTTCAAATCCAAATTCGTGTTAGCCGGAACAGCGCCCAGCGACAACAGGCGATGCTTTTGTTTCTTGATGCGTGCGCGGCTGCGCGCCAGATCGGCCAGCGGAATGCTGATCGGAGCGTCCGTCAAATCTCCAATCAACGCCGTGTTGTCTTCGTTGATGCGATACGCAACGACGACGTGATACCCGCCGCCGCTGAGTTCTTTGGGCATCGCACGATGAGGCAGTTCGGCCATATCCACCCAAGCCACGCACGGGCCGCCATCCAACGCCGAGCGCAATTGTTGTTCAGCGGCTTTGGCTCCGGCGGTTTCCTGAATGACGGGCTTGAAGCCGAATCGTTGCAAAGCTTCGTCCAAATAAGCCGCGTCATCGTGCCATTGATGCCGCCCGGCCAGGAAAAACGAAGCGTGGTCTGCCTTCTGGTAATAAAACGAGAAGACGCCAATGCCTATTCCGCCCGCCAATCCAAACAACATAGCTTCGCTAAACGGTTCGCCCGTATGCGGAGCGCGCACGCCGTGATGCGTCAGCAAAATGCGTAGCGCAGTCGTCGCCGGAACGTTGCCGGGAAAATGCCAACGAGTCGTCGGGTCTGAATTGTTGTTCTGGAAATTGCCGATCAGGTGGCGGCGGGCGGTGGCGTAACGCTCACCGGTTTTTTGCATGCGAGCGCGGACGAGTTGTTTCAAATGCTTTTGCGAAGTCATTGTTGATGCTCCTCTTGCTGGCCGGACAAACCCATAGCCCCGCGCGCCGTAGGCTTCTCCTGCCAAACGATGAGTCGCCAATCAACAAGTTTCTGCCAAGCTCGAGGACATCCATCCCCTTTACCTCCGCTGTAGGCCGGAAAGCGCGGGCATCCGTTCAGAAGGTCAGGCGGGAGCAGCGCCGCCGGGCGATTTTCTACTGCACCGAACGACAAAGCGTCAAGGCAACGTACGATGGCCTGTTGATCAATTTGTTTACACTTGCTATTGCCGCTCGTCCAAAATACACAGTATTCTTATAGCGAAAGGGGATTTTATGAGCGCGACAACTGTGACTTTACCAATTGATTCGGAACTTGAAAATTGGCTGACCAATAATGCTACTGCCCAGGGCGTCAAGTTAGAGCAATTTGCTGTTGAAGCATTGCGCCGTCTGGCTCGCAGACCGCCCATTGACGAAGTCTTTGCAGAGATTCAAGCAGAGTTTGCCGACAGCGGCATGACCGATGGAGACCTTAAACATCTTATTGAGCCTGCGCTTGCTGAAGTAAGGAACGAAGAATCGGCCGCGCCGATAGTGACATCGGCTAACCTGGACAAGTTCATCATGACAATGGCAACGGACTCAGCCAAAGCGCCGGTGTTGCCGCAATCGGCTAACGAACGGGCATTTTATTACGAAGGGCAAGAG
>JAGNMH010000513.1 GCA_017991275.1 Acidobacteriota bacterium | reverse complement strand
GTGATACACCGCGTCCCACGCAGCATCCCGGTCAGGATAATAGAACGCTATCAGGTTGTAGCTTTGGCCATTGATGGTGACTTGTTTCGGTTTGGGATTCAGTTGAGCTTGGTTCATGAAAGCCGCCTTTTTCCTATTTGGACAATTTCGCCAGGGTCGCGCGCGCTTCTTCAACGGTGCTGATTGGCGAATCGAAATCTATTCGCAGTTTCCGGTTATCGGCCAGCAAATCGAAACCTTCGCTATCAATGCCGGTCATTGCCACAGCTTGAACTTCAATTCCTTTCAACTCTGTGCAGTAATGCCGCAGCGCCTTTTGGTGGTCGTTGTTCATGTGTTTGACGATGCCGGTTTCCGCTTGGCGAAACGGATTTCGGAGGCGCATTTCCTCCGCTTCGACCCAGAAGATTTGACCGAATCCGCCGATGAAACGCGCTCGCCGCAAATGAATGCAGTAAAACGAAAAGTCGTGCGCCTGAAAGTACGATTCCGACGACGGGAAATAACGCAGATACCGACGGCTAATTTCTGCGTCGTCCGGGTTCACCGGTTCAGCGTCTCCGATCCAGGTCAAACGCCCGGCGGCCTGTGGATCATTTGAATACCGGTCAAAAATCGTCAGCGAGACTTTGTTGTTTTGCTTGATGTTGCGCGTGTGCTGAGCAATGTCGCTGATCAACATCACCGGCTGGCCATCGTAATCCAGAACATACGGAGCAATTGAGCCGAACGGATAACCTTCGACATCCACCGACTGAGTTGAAAGAACGCCAACGCTTTGATGATTGAGCAACTGCCGGGCAGCTACAGCTTTTTCAGACATTTCTACGATTACCTTCTCTCTGCGAGAGTTTAATTGTTTGTTCAGCCCAGACAGATTTTAGACGGCGGCTTTGCTTACCAAAACTTCTGAGCCTCTGAGTTTGTTGAGATGCTCCCGGATGCCCAACGCAGGGGACTCAATGACGACGACACCAATAGGAAGTTCATCCGCGAAACCAAAGCTGCCGCCTTTTGCCAAAGCGATCAGAAACATCAACTTTGCGCCTTTGCTGGCAGATGCCTTCGACAGCTTTCTCGCCGCTTCCAGAAGCGTTTCGCCCGGACGTTGAACCAGCACAGTCACAGGGCCGCCTGCAAAATCCTGTTTCAGAATCGCGTCAATACCGGCATTGCGCTGAACCGGAACAAAATCCACACCTTGCAGAATAGCCAACGCATTGTCGTCGGCATTTCGATAAGCCTCGCGCCCAACGTCAAGCAGACGGGATTGACTCATTGTCGGCTCTGCCAACCGCTTCTTTACCAGTTCTACGGCATCTTCTGACAGGTCAATTCCAATGGCCGTTCGGTTCAACAATTGCGCCGCAACCAAAGTAGTGCCGCTTCCACAGAACGGATCAAGAACGCAATCGCCTTCCTTTGTCACCAGAGAAATGATTCGCTCCATCAGCAGCAAAGGTTTTTGCGTTGGGTAACCCGTTCTTTCTTTCGCTTTGGGATTCAAAAATGGAATGTCCCAAACATCGCCGAGCGGGACTCCGCGCTTGGCTCCGTTAGAAATGACATTGCCCTGCTCATCACGCGCATAAACAGATTTGTTTGAATCGTCCCGGCTGCGTCGCTGCAAAATCTGGTCAACATTGGTGGCCGGGGAATACTCCGTCCACACCTCATTAAACGTGTAGTCGTCCGACTGAGTGAAATAGAGAATCGTTTGATGGGCAGGCAACAATCCACGTTGCGAGTTTGACCAGCGGCGATAATGCCAGATGATCTCCGAACGAAAATTCTGCGAACCGAAAACTTCATCAAGAAGAGCACGCACCAGGTGAACGGCGTTGCGGTCGCAATGAAAGAACACGCTGCCATCGTCCGCCAAGACTCTGCGTATTTCGCACAAGCGTTCAAACAGGAAGGTTGCGTATGCCTTTTGCGAAGACCAAAGGTCATCGAAAGAAAACTCTCTGGAACGATCTCTGGGGGCAAGGCTGTGTACTTTCTGAGTGAAAAAAGGCGGGTCGAGGTAAGCCAGATTCACGACTCCGCTCTCCATCTTTTGCAAGACGGATAAGCAGTCGCCGAGATGTATCTGGACATTAGCTTGTCTGTGCATTTTCTTGTGCCAGCTTCTTGAGTATTCCGAGCAGGTCAACGCCAGTCCTTTTCTTCACGTACTGCCAGGCGGCATCGCCGTAGTAGTACTGGCCGTTAACGCCTTTGTACAAAGTTTGGAGCGTTTGTTGAATCCTGATCGCTTGCGTTCGATTCGGGTAATAAAACATCACTCGAATCGGGATGTAATTGGCTTCGACAATGGCTCGAATGCGTGTGTGCTCTTTCGTAATGTGATCGCCGTCAGTGGTCGCATCCCGCCATTTGATTTCAATCGCATCGGTTCCCACCAGACAATCAATCCCAAACTTCTTCGGGCGTTGTCCTTGAGTATTCGGAATCCAGGCCGACCCTGATTCCGGGAACTTTTCTTGAAAGCAAAGCTTCGCAGCTTCTTCAAGAAACGAGCCAGCGTACTTGTACAAAAACCGTCCCTTGTTTTGGTACTCATCCACCAACCGCCCTTCCAGATCGCTGACGCCCAATACCTGGTAAATCAGGAAGTGCGATTTGTCATCCACCTTCATTTCTTCCAACCGCTCGGCAATCGCAATCTTCAGCCTGTCGGTATATTTGCGCGCAAGAAGGCGAATGCTTTCTTCAATGTTTTTCGATGGCTGCTTCTGTTGCTTCACGCTTGCCTTTCAATTCACCATTTTCAAATTTAGTGTTTTCGCCTGAATGGATTCCAACACCGCATCCCGGAGAAACTTGCTGGCATTCAGGATTTCAACCTTACCGCCCCCTGGCTTTTCGCGTTGCTCCATTCGGCAATGCTGCAACCAGAGCACGGAGAACTGCGTTTACGGATTCTGCCGTTGTGAAGACCTGAGAAACCTCCGGGGCAAGAACGACTACAAGCCACTCTTCGCTGATTTTCCCGGCAAAGCGATTTGGACGCGCCTTGCTGTAGTCAAAATCGTACTCAGGCAACATCTCCGGCGGTTCGACTTTGCTGGATTTAGAGACCGATGTTTTTTTCATATGCTCTTCGCCGCATAGCGGCGGCTGACTTTAGCCCGGCGTTTTCAACGCCGGGTAGCGCGATAAAAACCTTCACGTCGCGTCAGCGACGTCTGAATTCAGTCGTCGCTGACGCGACGAAGGGGAATGTCATCTTTACCGTGGGTTGAAAACCCACGGCTAAATTCAAACGCCGCTAACGCGGCGGAAAGCATAGAAGTTATGTTAGCTCAGACATTTTGTATCAACGGATCAACCAGCCCATCCGGCACTCGATTACGGCGGATGCATTCATTGATTTCATCCTGATTGTCGCTGTAATAGCTGAGCGCGCCGAACACTTGCCCCAAAGTCAGATGCGGCAATCGTTTTGGAATCTCTTCCGCCGGAACGCCGAGCCGCCAAATTTCTACAACCGCCCGAACCGGTGTTCGCGTTCCTTTGATAATCGGTTCACCACCAAGAATGTTTTCTTCGGCAGTAATGTAATGAGCTTCAGCTACTGCAACCATATTGTTACCTCTCAAAAGTTTAGCCGACTTCCGCTTCCAGCACTCGGAGCGTCTTCGCCTGAATGGATTCCAGCACCACATCACGAAGAAATTTGCTGGCGTTCAGAATTTCAACTCCGATCATTTCGCCCTTGTCGTTCAACTCGACGGTGATGTCGGGGCTGAGTTCCAGACTCCGGCCCTCCGGCTCTTCAGTAATTGCCAAATGAAGCACGTCTTCCTGCTCGAAATATCGAATACATGCTTGTAGCCCTATCCCAAAAACCAGAAACGATGTTATTCAAAAGCGGATTACTGTAACTCCCATTAACGACGTTTTTTTGCTTTTCCCGGTGTCTGTTTCATTACTTTTTCAATCTGTTTAACGAAGGCTTGCGTGTCAAGGAAGTAATTTGGATAAGCTTTTCTCAGCGCATCAATCGGACCAGCCGAAACCAAAACAGCCTCAATAGCCTCACCATCCTTCGTACGTTGCTCAATGGCTGCGTATTCGATATTGGCCTCCTCAAGTCGAGCAATTGGATATGGTCGAATTGAAACTGTTCGTTTTGCAGAATCTAAAACCACTAGATGATAGGCTCCCCGTCCTTGCTCTGTCGTAATCTTGTCAGCGGCAATCGCAAATCCTCGAAGCTTATCTAACACACGTAGCCTATTCTCTAGACGTTCCACTTCTGCATATACTTCATTAGTGGTAAGACCTTCAAAACCTGGGACTGGCGCGGTTTTCTCGACAATTGAGAGGGCAGCGCTTGCGACAGCAAAAAAACTTCGCCACTCGCCTTCTCCCTGACCAGATTTCAAAGCTTGACCGAGAAATGTACCCATGGTTTCAACAGCGGTGGCCCAAGCGTGCTGAAGTTGCGTGCGAAGTTGTAACTCTAATGACAGCCCGTTATACGAAGAAGCATTCTCGTTGACATAGCGATAGATCAGATGAATGCTGCGATACCCATCATCCTTAGGTTCGTCTATGTAATTTTTTGAAGAGGTAAGTTCGTGTTTGAACATTGCATTTCGGTATGCCGTTTCCAGATTTCTGACTTTTGTAATAGAGCCAACAACTGCTCTTAAGCCTCCAATGTCCTGCATACGAGCGAGTCTCATTCCATCAAAACGTCGAAGCTTCAGGATAATAGATGGAGCACGCTTTAGTCGTTGCGCAACAATTGCTTCATCATCTATGGTTTTCAATTTTAGCCTCAGTGTCGCCTGAAACGTATTAATGGGATAACCATGGCA
>JAGNMH010000512.1 GCA_017991275.1 Acidobacteriota bacterium | reverse complement strand
TGGCGAATCTCTTCGCACCAATCCTTGTTGTCGCTCAAGTCTTCAAACTTGTCGATGCGATTCAGACCTACCAGTTCACGGAATCGGTTGTAACGCGGAACCCCGCGTTCGCGGTCGCGCAGAATATCCACGGCAGCCAAATCCATTTTTACTTCGCTGTTCAACTTCAAACTGCGTAAATGATTGGGGTAATTGTGCAACGTGATGGCTCCCGGATGAGCCACTCCAAAAGAATAAAACAGATCAAGCAGCGGCACCTGAGTCATAACTTCACGCGAATGACGGTTGGCGACGGTTTCCAGTGTGCGCTTCAGAATCACTTTGCCGTCGGCCATCGAACGAAAGACGAAATCGTCAGGCATCAGCGGATGCATTCGATAAACCGAAACGAATTCTTCGGTCATTGAAAATGGCGCGGCGTGATGTTCCTGCTTCGATTTGCGAATGCGTTCCCAGTTCTGGCGCATTCCTTCCTGCACGGTCGGATGAGCCAGAATCCCGCACGTCCATTCGACGGTGTGAATTTTGGCCATGACTGCCGCGTTCACCAGCCGAGCGTGCAGAAACAATTCTTCGTCCGACCAGCCTGGATGATCCTGTTTCAACCTGTCACAGATCGCGTTGTGTTCCATCGTAAACAAGGTGTGAAGCATGCTCAGCCCAACCCACCAATTGGCGTTGACGCCCGTAATGTCTGCACCCGATTCAGGATCAACCGGCAGCAATCCGTCTGCGCCAATTATCAGCTTGCCGTCCATGAACGAACGAACTCGCCGCTGAACCTCCGCATTGCTGCCGTAAAGCTGCGAACCATCCCACCAATGAGTCTCAGCGTTTTGGTAGCTTGGACGTTTGTCTGTGTCGCCCACCGGTCGAGTCGCATCGCGCTGAGTGTGATTGACCAGCATTTGCGGATGCGGCCAGTCGTCGTTGCCCGGCAGCGGGACAACGTGCTGAGCCGGGTCGCTTTCTTCGTTGCGATGACTGAACCAATCGTGAACCTGAAACTGAATCCACGCCGCCGCCAGCAAATTCAGAGTCGTCGCCGGAATGAATTCGTCGCGCCGCATCAGGGTGTTACTGATTAAACGCGGACTTGGAGTCATCAACGAAGCTGCATCCGGGATGGTGGCTTCAAGCGGGAAATTTCGCCCAAACCTCATACCGGCGCTGCCCATTCGCGGCGAACTCGGATCGTTGTAAGCTCCGTCATCAGTGCGCGCCGCCAATTGATGCGGGGTCGGCGACGGCAAAGCCTCACGCGGAATTGACGGCAGAATTTCAGTGTCGTGCAGGTTTTCTCGCCGCATTCGATTGCGAAAGGCATTCAATTGCAACAAGCCGAATAGTCGCGGCAGATGATGCCAGGAAAAGACGCTCATAAATCCTCCTGTCGGTTATCACGTTGTCAGAATCGGTAAATAGGCGCGACTTCAGGAAACCTGGCAATGAACCGGTCGAATACTTCGTGCGGCGAGGAACGGTCGAATTCGACATCCAGGTCTACATCGGAATGTTCGTTGTTGTCGCTAAGAACAAGTTGCAATTTTGGCAACTCACTGTTTTGCCGATGGCTTTTATTCAACCCGAAACGCGAATGGGTCGAGTGCGTAAATCCATCCTGGCCGCCGAAAACTCCATTTTCCATTAAATCCCTGACCAGTGTGCGGCGATCTCCTCGGCTGATGGTGACGTGCATACGCCAGCCGACAGAACTTTTTATTTTTTCGCTTTCAGGATCGGATAAATCGAAATCTTCCACTTCCGCGCCCCCAATACGTCGCACCGATTCAACGTAATTGTCCAGGGTGCGCCCATTGTTCAGTTTGGTGTTTGCCAGCGTGTGGCTCAACTGGAAAAAAGTCGCTGCCTGATTGTCGCCCAACCCTTGCCAGATTTGATCCGGAGACGTTCCCGGGTCGAAAGTTTTCAGCAGGTTTTGCTGCGCCGCACTAAGTTCGGAAAATTCCGGCAAGTCCAGGCACATGTGATTTAGTTTTACGACATTTTCGCTGTTAGCCGGATCGCTCAGCTTAACCTCAAAAGTCCCGCGAAAAAGTTTGAAACCCGGAACTTCAACCTGAAGCTCATAAATATCCGGCGGAATATCCGCAGTGAAAAGGCGACTTGTAGGTTTTATGCCTCTCTCGTCGCGCACTGGGCCGATTCGCTTACCGTTAAGAATAAATGTATCCACACGATCAGTGACTCGGCGATCACGTTGGCTGAAAAGAACAAATTTGATTTTTGGCATGTGTTCTCCCTGAAGGTTTGCCGCTCCGCCTTCCAACCACGCTGCGTGGTTGGAAGGCGGAAAGAAAAGTATGCAGCGACTTTGACTCAAAACCGCCACACAAAAAGAGCGTTACCATTTGATGTCTGCGATGGATTCCAGCCAGGGTCTTTCGACAGATTCCGGCAACCGTTCGATGGTTTCGGCAAAGGTGTCACCCGTTTTCAAGTTGGCGGGAAACTTGAATCCGCATCGCGTTTCAACTTCGGCCAGCGCCACCTGAAAAACGCGGAATTGATTCAAATCCAGCACTTCCAGTTGATCCAGGCTTTGAGCCAGCAAGAACGCTCTGGCTTTCAGCTTTCCGTTTTCGACAAATGCCACCACCTTGAAGAATTCACGCGGAATTTTCACGCCGCGAAACACACGGTCGTCATCACGGAAGATCGGCCCGCCGAAAAGGCTGATTTTCAGATTATCCACGTCTACTTCTTCAAATACGGAGTTTTCAATCTGCCCCCAAATGCCGCCCAACCCGCTCTGGTTGAAATTGTCCATCTGTGGAGTGATGTTGGTGAAAAAGAAAGAATCGCTATTGGCTTTTTTGGCCTCAGCGTCGCCGCCCCAAATCAAATCAGCTCTGCGAGCAATGTGACCTCTGTCCAAACGATTGTTGCTATACAGGCTGTCTCCGACCTGAAATTGGGCTGGAACTAAAGGATCGAGAACGAATTTCTGGCTTGACCGGCTTAGCTTTTTCAGCCGCCCGCCATCAATGTTCCAAGCTACATAAATGGCAAAGCGGCGTGACTTGCTTTGCGTCAGCGTGAAGTGCGTGTGATGAATCATCTCAGAGTTATTGAGCTTGAACGCATCGCCGAGTTTAGCGGGGGAAAGTTTCGGCAGGTCAACTCGCGTACCTAGAAAATTCGAGTTATAGCCTGTCCCGGATGCCGCTCCACCACCATCCGGCGGCGCAGGCTGAGGTGCCGCCGTTGCACTAATCCCCAACTTTTCAAACACCGATTTAGCGTAACAGGCAATGGCGTGTTCGTTTGGATCGTCCGGGCCTTCGCCGGCGAAATGCAGGCCGGCCATGACTTTTCCGGCTTTACCCTGATTGGTTTTGAACAACCAGACCGCGCCGGAATCACCTCCCATGCTCACCTCACCATTTGATGGCTTATTGGCTGGATCAACACCAATTTCAAAACCTCCGATGGCGCGTTCACCAATCGCACCGCCGTAATTGATTTTGGTCATCGTATGTATGCGGGTGACAATGCCGTGAGTCACCTCAGTCGTTCGGCCACTTTTGACAACTTTGTCGCCAAGCTCCGGTTCGCCTATGGCTTCGACTTTGACGGCCAGCTCCAGGATTTCGGGGTCGAAGGTTCGGTCTTCAATCGAGGCAATGGCGCAATCACCTGCTGGACCTAAATGCGAACGAATCAGCTTGCCCAGCCGGTTCAAGTTAGTGCGGTTGTCATCAAATGGGCCGGGTTGAACAATGTCATCGCCGATTTGTCCGTTCGGGCCATTCAACACATGCCAATTGCTGAGCACAAACGGCGTCCCGTCGGTTTTGTCGAACACGATGCAACCAATGGTTCCGGCTGTGACTTTTTTGTTGGCAACGCTGATGCCGGGTTTGATCGGGTCAATCCGAACTTTGCGGGGCGAACTTGCCGCTTCGGCGATGATCTTGTATCCGGGTTGATAAGTTCTCTGCAGCACATCAGTCGGAACTTCGACTCCGCCGACAATGAAGGATTTTGGAATTTCCTGCGTGTCCAAAGATTCCAGCAGATCGGCTGAGGCTTTTTTCTCGACGGTGAATTGGATGGAAATTTCTTTGGTGGGTTTCCCATGCTCCCACTTATACCCGATGCCCACCGATGAAACATTCTTGTCTCTCAGAAATTCCTCGCCTCGTGTGCGAATGAATTGTTTTAACTCTTCCATCAAATCCGCTTTCGGTTTGGCTTTGGATTTGGCTGACTTTTTTTTCGAGGCCATGGTTTTTTCTCCTGTTTAGATTGCTGGTTGGAACACTTAACTCAACCAGTAATAATTTAGATAAGCCATCGCCAAACTTCGACGCTGGCTCATCCGAGTCTTTACACTTATTGATTCAACAAAGCTCCGACCGGATCGTATTCGCGTGCAACGAATTGATTGGTCAAAGCCATAAAACGCAGACGGCCTTGCGCCTGCACGAATGGGCTGACGTTTTCGCCCGTAACCTGAAACGATTTCAGATATTCGGCAAAGCTGCGAATGGCGTCTGCGTCTTCAAAGGTGCGGAACTTCATCAACGCCGAGCCGACTTCCTTGCCAGCCGTAACATCGGTCAGACGTCCGTAAAACGTCGTGAAGTCATGGACGATTTCACGAATGCCTGATCGCCCTCCATCATTGTCCTTTTGCAAATACTTGCGTCCGTGGAAGCAATACTCCTGACCCGGCCCGGCGAAAAAGTAGATGCGATAAAGCATCTCCGCTTCCTGAGTTGCCGGGTTGACGCGCAGATAAGTGAAGAAGCTTTTCGTGCCGTTGATCGTGCAAATCATCTGTCCCTGATTGTTGAAGTTGGCGAAA
>JAGNMH010000511.1 GCA_017991275.1 Acidobacteriota bacterium | reverse complement strand
GCGTTTAACTGGCTGACTTTCACGCCGACAATGCGCTCCAGAGTCAAAATCCGTGAAGTCGTTGTGTCCCAAAACACGCGCGGGATGTGAACAATCTTGTCCGCCGCGAAGTTGGCGGCAAAACGGTCGGCATTCTGGCCTTCGCGAATGTAATCAAGCTCGGCACGCAAAGTCAGCGCGAATTCCTGCATCAACCCAAACAAATCATAACGTTTGGCAAACTCCCAACGCCGATTCGCGGCTGCCGCCAGGTTCTGCATAATTTCCAAATCTTCTTCGATCTGATCCACCACATTGGGACGGCGAATTTTGACGATGACATCACGGCCATCCAGCAACCGCGCCGCATGCACCTGGCCAATCGAAGCTGCCGCAAGCGGTTGCCGATCAAACTCAGAAAAGACTTCGCTGATGGGTTGGTTTAGCTCGGATTCAATGACTTCAACCGCCAATTCGGAATCAAATGGCGGCGCTTCGTCCTGCAACTTGGCAAGCTCCAGCAGATATTCCGGCGGCAGCAAATCAGGCCGGGTCGAAAGCAATTGGCCAAGTTTGATGAATGTCGCGCCTAGTTCTTCCAACGCGCAACGAATATGCTGCGGCGGAGTCAATGATTGACTGTTGGTCGCGTCGCCGGAAGGTTCGCGCTGAAACGGCACAAACCGATCCAGCCCCAGTATGCCCAGCAAAAAACCAAACCCATGTTTGACCAACGTTTCGGCAATCTGTCTGTACCGATGAAGATGTGTGTCCTTTGGACTGATGAGCAGCGGCATATTGATAATTCTTTCTCCCGTGCCGCAGCTTAACAGTCACCGATGGCATCAGCAAAATTTTGGCTATACGTGATTCTGCCTGCGTGATTGCGTTGCACGCCGGGCAATGATCTGATTCTATCTGTGAGCGTGTTGTACAAAACAACAAACACTATGAACGACGTTAAACGGGCATCCACAACAATCGGTCAACCAAAGTCTTCACGGCTTTCGTCGTTTCGCATTCTGGCCAATCAGGCATTTGCACGTACGGCTGGCGCTCCGCTTATATCTGGGAATTGCGTAGAGCTGCTGAAAAATGCCAGAGAGAATTATCCCGCCTGGTTGGAAGCTATTCATTCCGCCGAACAAACTATTCACTTTGAAAGTTACATCATCCACGAAGATGAGCAGGGTCAACGTTTTGCCGAAGCATTAATGGAAAAGGCGCGCGAAGGCGTCACCGTTCGTCTGATTTACGATTGGGTCGGAGGGTTAAAGGCGACTTCCAATAAATTTTGGCGCGCGTTGAAACACGCTGGTGTGGAAGTTCGATGCTTCAATCCTCCAAATTTCGTCAGCCCGCTTGCCTGGCTTGGCCGAGATCATCGCAAACTGCTGACCGTGGATGGAAAGATTGGCTTTGTCGCTGGATTGTGCGTTGGCCAGATGTGGGTTGGCGAACCCGAAAAAGGAATCGAACCGTGGCGCGACACAGGCGTCAAAGTCATTGGCCCGGCTGTCGCCGAACTGGAACACGCTTTTGCGCAAACCTGGGCTGAAACCGGAGCGCCATTGCCGGAAGAAGCCTTGATCGCGTCTGAGGCATTGCCGCTGGCAGGCAACATGAATTTGCGTGTAGTCGCCGGCGTGCCGAATTCCGCCGGGCTGTATCGCCTGGATCAAATGATTGCGGCAACGGCCAAGGAAAGTTTGTGGCTGACCGATGCGTATTTCGCCGGCACATCGCCTTACGTGCAATCGCTAAGAGCAGCGGCGATGGACGGAGTTGATGTGCGCTTGCTGGTTCCTCAAGCAACTGATTTGCCGATGATGCGCGCCCTGTCGCGTTCCGGTTATCGCTCGTTACTGGAAGCAGGTGTGCGAGTTTACGAATGGAACGGCCCTATGATTCATGCCAAAACAGCCGTGGCCGATGGCCGATGGGCGCGCGTAGGTTCCTCCAACCTGAATTTGGCAAGCTGGGTCACGAATTGGGAACTGGACATAGTCATCGAGGACCCGGGATTCGGCGAAGAAATGGAGCAGATGTTTCTGGAAGATTTGGCCAACTCAACCGAAATTTTGCTGACGGCGAAAAGGCAAATCCCAAAATCTCTCAAACTACGTTCTCGGCGATTGAGAGCAAAACTCGACACCATCAGTTCAGGTCGAACCGCCGCCGGAGCTGTCAGAATCGGCAACGCCGTCAGCGCCGCCATAGCCAATCATCGCATTCTCAGTCCAGCCGAAGCGCGAATTATGTTCGGCGGCGGTTCCCTGCTTCTTTTCTTTTCGGTTGTCGCAATTTTCTGGCCGAGATTGATTTCGATCCCCCTGGCGGCGCTTGCCGCCTGGCTGGCTGTGTCGCTGTTCGTCAAAGCGTTCCAGCTTCACCGTGAGGGCAAACGCGAAGAATTTGCCCTCCACAAAAAAGCGGCTGATCCCGACGGGCAGTCTTGATTCACAGCAATTCGGAGTGAGCCATCAATGCGTGAAGTAAAATCCTTTCGGGTCGCCACTTACAACATTCACAAATGCGTAGGGCTTGATCGCCGCCTTCGCCCGGAACGCATTGTCGAAGTCCTGCGCGAGCTTGACGCTGACATCATCGCTTTGCAGGAAGTCCACTGCATTCAGAAAGGCAACTGGCAGAAAGGCAACTGGCAGAAAGGCAACTGGCAGAAAGGCAACTGGCAGAAAGGCAACTGGCAGAATGGCAACTGGCAGAAAGGCAACTGGCAAGGCCAGGAAGATCAACACGACCAGGCGCATTTTATCGCCCGCGAACTTGGCCTGGATTTCAGGCTGGGCGAAAACCGCCAACTGAAAGGCAGCGCTTACGGCAATGTAGTTCTAAGCCGTTTCCCTATTATCGCCGCCCGCAATCACGACATCAGTGTCGCCGGTCGGGAACAAAGAGGGTGTTTGCGTCTGGATATTGACCTGCACGGCGAACAGCCTTTGCATATTTACAACGTACACCTGGGAACGTCTTTCACAGAACGGCGGCATCAAGCCCAAAAGCTGCTGCATGAAGACGTGCTGAAAAACAGCGACCACATTGGCCCGCGAGTCCTGCTTGGAGATTTCAACGAATGGACGCGCGGCCTGACTTCTCGCTTGCTGGCAGAACATTTTCAGAGCGCCGATATTCGTATTCACCTTGGACGAAAGAGCACTTATCCCGGCATTCTGCCTTTTCTGCATCTGGATCACATCTACTTCGACAAAGCGTTGAAATTGGAGGAAGCCAAACTCCACCGCAGCCGAACGGCGCTCATCGCATCTGATCATTTGCCGATTGTGGCCGATTTTCAGGTCCGGCATTTTTGAACTTTCAGCCTGAACTTCACTGAATTCCAATTCTCTGCTGTAATGCAAAGCCTATGAATGTACTCGTGCTTAATTCCGGTAGCTCATCCGTCAAGTTTCAAGTCATCGCCACCGACCTGGATCAAATCGCTCAAAATGCCGACCGCCGCCTGGCTCGTGGCACCATCGAACGCATTGGCGGCGAAGCTGTCTGCACACTTCAACTCGAAGGCAAGATTAAACAACGTTCAACCGCGCAACTTCGCGACATTCGTTCGGCAGTGGATTTCATCATCCGCTGGGTCTGTTCTCAGGAATCCGGCCTGAACGAAATCCAAAGCGTTTCAGACATTCACGCCGTAGGCCATCGCGTAGTTCACGGCGGCGAACAGTTCAAACAATCCGTGCTGATCAGCGACGAAGTTTTGCGCGGCATTGACGATTGCATTGACCTTGCCCCGCTGCACAATCCCGCCAACATCAAAGGCATTCTGGCAGCGAGAGAATTGTTCGGCGCTGGGCTACCGCAAGTCGCCGTCTTCGATACGGCGTTCCACCAAACGCTGCCGGAACACGCATACCTGTATGCCCTGCCTTATCAGTTTTACCGCCGCCATAAAGTTCGCCGCTACGGCTTTCACGGCACATCGCACCGTTACGTAGCTTACCGTTACCGCCACCTGCTGAACATCCCGCGCGAACAGGTCAACATCATCACATTGCACCTGGGCAATGGATGCTCGGCTACGGCAATCAAAGCGGGTAATTCCGTGGACACTTCGATGGGGATGACCCCGCTGGAAGGTTTGGTGATGGGCACGCGCTCCGGCGACATTGACCCTTCGATCATTGATTTTCTGATTTCCAAGGAAGGGTTGACCGCGCAGGAAACCGAAGGCTTGCTAAACAAACAATCCGGCTTGCTGGGTATTTCCGGCCTGACCAACGACATGCGCGAACTGCTGGAAGAAGCCCGCGAAAACAAAGACCGCCGAGCCTTGCTGGCCATCGAACTGTTCTGCTACCGCGCCTGTAAATACATCGGCGCTTATCTGGCCGCAATGGGCGGAGCCGACGCAGTTATCTTCACCGGCGGCATCGGCGAAAACTCGGCGGAAATTCGCTCCAGGATTTGTCAGGGGCTGGAATGGTGTGGTTTGCAGTTGGATGCCGCCGCCAATTCCACCCTGGCTGGCGGCGACGAAGGCTTGATCAGCGCAGCCGATTCTCGTCTGAAGGCTTACGTCATACCAACCGACGAAGAGTTATTAATCGCGCGCGACACAGTGCGGTGCGTCCAGAGCGTTCAACGGTAAGCTGGGTACGTCCTGCAAATAAAAGCGGCCAAGCCTTCCGCTCTCTTTCCAACTGTGATCATTCACACCTGAGCGCGATCATCGGATCAACTTTCGTCGCGCGCCATGCCGGAATGAAGCAGGCCAATAGAGCCACCAGCGTCAACCCAACGGCAATCACACCGTAAGTCAGCGGATCATTGAGCTTTACGCCAAACATCATGCTTGACAGGTTCATCCAGCTTTCCAGGTAT
>JAGNMH010000510.1 GCA_017991275.1 Acidobacteriota bacterium | reverse complement strand
GTTTGAAACACTGGCGCGCGCCGAAAGGTCGCATGCCGGGCGATTTCAAAAAGGCCTGGATTCACTTGGCAAGTAACTTATAAGTTCGTACGGAATCGGTAATGACAGTCAGGCCTATGGCAAGACACGGTTCTGTGAAATCCGAAAATAGGAGGGAGATAGCTATGAGAGAGAAAATGAAAAAGACGCTGATGATGTTGCTCGCTGCTGTTGCGGTCGTTGCTCTATCGTTGGTGCAAACGTATGAAGTTTGTGCTCAGACCGAGCAGATGCGCAACCAATTCTGGTGGCCTGATCAACTGGATTTATCGCCGCTGCGGCAGCACGCCGCCGAATCCAACCCGATGGGAGACAAGTTCGATTACGCCAAAGCGTTTGCCAGTCTTGATCTCAATGCAGTTAAGCAGGACATTAAGAAAGTCCTGACGACGTCGCAACCTTGGTGGCCAGCTGATTACGGAAATTACGGCCCGTTCTTCATCCGCATGGCCTGGCACAGTGCCGGCACGTATCGCGTGGCGGACGGGCGCGGCGGCGCGGGTGGCGGTCAACAACGATTCGAGCCGCTCAACAGTTGGCCAGACAATGCCAACCTGGACAAAGCGCGACGGTTACTTTGGCCGGTCAAGCAAAAATATGGCCAGAAACTTTCCTGGGCAGACCTGATGGTTTTGACTGGAAACGTCGCACTCGAATCCATGGGGTTTAAGACTTACGGCTTTGCTGGTGGGCGCGCGGACGACTGGGTACCGGATTTGGTTTACTGGGGACCTGAAAAGAAGTGGCTTGACGATAAGCGTTACAGCGGAGACCGAAAACTGGAGAATCCGCTTGCCGCTGTTCAGATGGGGCTGATTTACGTCAATCCTGAAGGCCCGAACGGCAATCCCGATCCGCTGGCGGCTGCGAAAGATATTCGCGAAACCTTTGGCCGCATGGCAATGAACGACGAAGAAACTGTTGCGCTCATCGCTGGTGGCCACACCTTCGGCAAGGCGCACGGCGCTTACGATCCGGGCAAGTGCGTGGGACCCGATCCCGCGGCAGCCGGTATTGAGCAGCAAGGATTTGGCTGGGAAAACAAGTGCGGAAAGGGTAATGCTGGTGACACGGTCACCAGCGGCCTGGAAGGCGCGTGGTCGTCCAGGCCGACTGCCTGGAGTTCAGAATACCTCAAGAACCTGTTTGCCTATGATTGGGTGAAGACCAAGAGTCCCGCCGGAGCGACCCAATGGATTCCCGCGAATGGTCAGGCCGCGAACGCCGTGCCGGATGCACACGACCCGTCAAAGCGGCATGCGCCGATCATGTTCACGACAGACCTCGCACTAAAATTCGACCCGAGTTACCAGAAGATTGCCAGGCGCTTTGTGGACAACCCGGAGGAATACCGGCTCGCATTTGCCAAGGCCTGGTTCAAGCTGACCCACCGCGACTTAGGCCCGCGTTCCCGCTATGTCGGCCCGGAAGTTCCGAAAGAAGACCTGATTTGGCAAGACCCGCTTCCGAAAGTCGCCTATAAGCAGATTGATGCGAGGGATGTGGCGACGCTGAAAACCAAGATTCTTGCGTCCGGGTTGACTGTCCCGGAGCTGGTCAGGACGGCATGGGCATCGGCTGCCACGTTCCGCGGCACAGACATGCGCGGTGGCGCGAATGGCGCACGCATTCGCCTTGCTCCTCAGAAAGATTGGGAAGTCAACAATCCGGCTGAACTGGCCAAAGTGCTGGGGCGGCTGGAGGAAATTCAGAAAAGTTTCAACGGTCAGCCCGGCGGAAAAAAAGTATCGCTGGCCGATCTGATCGTGTTGGGTGGCAGCGCAGCCATTGAGCAGGCTGCTAAAGCTGCCGGGAACGCCGTTCAGGTTCCATTCACTGCCGGGCGTGTGGACGCAACGGAAGCACAGACCGACGTAATGTCTTTTGCTCCACTTGAACCGACCGCTGATGGTTTCAGGAACTACTTCGATAAAAGTGAGCGACTGTCGCCTGCTGTGATGCTGGTCGAACGGGCGAACCTGCTGACGCTGACCGTGCCTGAGATGACCGTTCTGGTCGGCGGTATGCGGGCACTAAATGCCAACGCCGGACAGGCTGGACACGGGGTGTTCACTGATAAACCTGGCACCTTGAGCAACGACTTCTTTGTGAACCTGCTGGACATGTCCACCAAGTGGGGCAAGTCCGCCACTTCCGAGGGCATATACGAGGGAGTTGATCGCGCGACCGGCAAGGTCAAGTGGACTGCTACTCCTGTTGACCTGGCGTTCGGTTCAAATTCCGAATTACGCGCCCTGTCGGAGTTCTATGCCGCGGCTGACGGAAAAGCGAAATTCGTGCAGGATTTCGTGAAGGCGTGGGCGAAGGTGATGACTCTCGACCGATTCGACCTGCCCTAAGTGTGGAGCGGGACGCACTACATTAAACAAGCTGGCAATGACTGGCGATTTGTGAACTGTGCCGGAACAAGGTGATGTCATCACCTTGTTCCGGCATAAATGCTTTGGCCTGAGTGAAAAGCTGCCTTGCTGCCGATGCAAACTTTCGTTATAACTTTGCTGCAATCCTCCGAAAGCAATCAATGGACAAAGTCACAAACATCGCAGCGCAAGCTGGTTTAAGTTGTGTTGTGTTATTCAAAGAACAGCGCCGCGCCGCCCACTTGGGTTGCGCCAAACAATTCTAGGAGAGTTTATGAAATCTGTTATTTGGCAACGCTGGGCAACAAAAATCTGTCTCGCCGTTTTCGTCGCTTTTGCGATTTTTGCCGTCGCTTGCGAAAACAAACCGGCTGAACCCGTTTCGAATTACATGCCTGAAATTCTGCCGCTACCTGCGGGGCTGGAAAAGCTGGAAGCGATGGCGATTCCGGCGAGTAATCCAATGACTGAAGAAAAAGTCGCGCTCGGACGCCAACTCTTTTTCGATTCACGGTTAAGCGTTGACGGTTCGCGGTCGTGTAGTTCCTGTCACGTTTGCGAAAAGGGGCTGACTGACGGTTTGCCAAAGGCCATCGGGCCGGGTAACAAAGTCCTGGCGCGTAGCAGCCCGACGCTATGGAACATCGGTTATCAAAAAGAGTTTTATTGGGATGGCCGCAGCAAATCGCTTGAAGCTCAAGGCAAAGCGGCCTGGCAAGGCGGCAATATGGCAGCTAAAGATCACGAAGCAGAAATCGTTGGCAAGATCAACGCCATCGCCGGTTACAAAGCTCAATTCCAAAAAGTCTTCGGCAAGGAAGCCGATCAGGACAACATCTTCCAGGCGATTGCGGCTTACGAACGCACAATCATCAACGGAAACGACGAAACTCCGTTCGACCGCTGGCAGGTCAAAGGCGATCAGGCCGCCGTCAGCGATCAGGTCAAACGCGGTTACGAAGTTTTCAAAACCTCCAATTGCAACAAATGCCACGATGGTCATCTGTTCACAGATATGCAATACCACAACGTAGGCATAGGCATGGACGCAGCCCCCGACAAGCTGGACAAAGGCCGGGTCGCCGCTTTGAAAGACCTGAAAGACGATGACCCTGAAAAAGTGAAATGGACAGGAGCTTTCAAAACTCCGACTCTGCGCGATGTGGCCAAATCGGGGCCGTATTTCCACGACGGCAGCGCCGCTACGCTGGAAGAGGCTGTCGAAATTATGACGGGCGGAGGCAAACCCAATCCTTACCTGGACAAAGCGAATTTGAAAAAGGTGAACCTGACCAAAGCTCAGAAAGAAGATTTGATAGCTTTCCTGCAATCGCTGAGCACTGACAAGTGCAATGTGGTCGCACCGAAGTTGCCGTAACAAGTAGAAGTAGGCAGGGTTTACAGGATTCGACAGGATGGAGTTCAATCCTGGAAATCCCGTCAATCCTGTCTATTTTTCTGTCAAGAAAATGAACCAAGCAGTTTTACAACTTGAACCACGAAATGCAGTGCAGGCGGAGTATGAAGCTATTGGCAAAGGCGTCGCCCTGTTGGAATTTCCGTCGGGCAAGTTGCAGTTAAGCGGCAAAAACGCCGTCCAGTTTTTGAATGGCCTGGTCAGCAACGATGTCAAAAATTTGCAGCCGGGCGATGGAGTGTTGGCGACGTTTCCGACTTTGCAGGGAAAACTGGCGGCGCTTTGCCGTATTTACAACACCGGCGAGCATTTGTTGATGGAACTGGATGCCATCAATCGCGAGAAGATTTTCAAAAACCTAAGCCGCTTTGTTCCGGCGGGAGAATTCTTTGTCACCGATGTCAGCGAACATTTTGCAATGCTTTCGCTGCAAGGGCCGCGTTCGGCTGAGTTGATCGAATTTGTGACTGACCAACCGCTTGGCGATCTGCGACAGTTCAAGATTGTGGAGCGACAGTTTGCCAACGCAACTGTCTTTATCGCCGCTCATCAGCGATGCGGCGAAGACGGTTTTGATCTTTTTGTCAGGGCAGATGACGCCGCAAGGGTGAAGCAAGTTTTTCTGCGAGATGGAAAAGACTTTGGCGTGCGCGAAGTTGGCAATGAGGCTTTTGAAATTGCTCGCATCGAAGCCGGTGTGCCGCGCGAAGGCATTGACGCCGGCGAAGATTTCATAATCCTGGAATCAGAGCTTGAATCGGCTGTCAGTTACACCAAAGGCTGTTATCTGGGCCAGGAAGTCATCGCGCGCATTCACTGGCGCGGTCAGCCTGCGAAACGCTTGCGCGGCTTTTTGATTGAAGCCGACGAACTGCCTGCACGCGGAACCGAGCTTTTTGCTGTCGAAGGCCAGATGGCTGGAAAGCGAGCCGGAGAAATTACCAGCAGCACTCACAGCTTGTTGCTTGATTGCAAAATCGCGCTCGGTTACGCGCACCGCTACTG
>JAGNMH010000509.1 GCA_017991275.1 Acidobacteriota bacterium | reverse complement strand
CCTCAAGTCTGTGCCCTTCAAGTCTGTGCCCTTCAAGTCTGTGCCCTTCAAGTCTGTGCCCTTCAAGTCTGTGGACGATGCGGCGACGGCGCGTTCGATTTCAATCAGCGCATCGAAGGATTCTTTGAGCAGCGAGGTAAAGCCGGTTTCGAGTTCAACAAATCGGCGCTGTTCGGCAATGTAATCAAGCACGGTTTTCTGGCCGAACTCATAAGCCATGCGAATCACATCCAGATTTTTCTGCGCCTGGCTCAACACGTTTTCGCGGTACACAGCGATTGCGCTGCCTGCGCGTTCAAATCGTATGAAAGCTGACGCGACTTCGTTGCGCGCAACCATTTCGGCAAACTCGCGCCGTAACCTGGCTGTTTCCACAGCAGCGACTGCGGTTTCGATGTTCCCCTGGTTTTTGTTCCGCGTCGGAAGCTGCAGCCGCACACCGAAGCTCAGCATGTGAAACACGCCAGTGACAGGAACCAGCGCGCCAGCTTCGTTGAACCCGCGCACGCCGTACCCCAGATTCATGCGCTGGTAATTGGCGAAGATGCTGGCGTCAACCCGGCCTTCGATGCGTGCTTGTTCCAACTGCGCGGCGGCCAACACTTCAGCCGCGCGCGCGGCAACCAGATCGGGCCGGCTTTTCAACGCCAGAAAAATCAATTCACTGCGCGCGGGCAGTTGCCGCTCCGTCACAAAATCGCCTTGCATTGCCAACGGTTCGTCCGGATTCACACCAACAGTTTTCTTCAAATCCAGCAGCGCGACTTCGAGCTGACTGTCCGCGCCGATTCGCATCGCTTCAATCCGGCTCAACTCAACGGCCAACAAGTTCGCTTCCAGCGGCGCGCTCTTCCCTTCCTGCACGCGCGCATTGACCAATCGCAGCAGATCGCGCGTCAGCTTTAGCAAGGCATCCGTCAGTCGCAGGTTCCGTTGCGCGGCGATCATAGTGGAAAACTTCATTCGCACGTCGGCAGCCAGCTTGCGCTCGAAATCTTTGACCTCGGCTTCGCGCACTTCGATCTCTTTGGCAGCAACATCAACGCGCGCATGGCGACGGCCTTTCAATTCCAGTGGCAGTTCCATTCCCAGCATCAGATAGTTGTCCGGCGAGTTGACGGATTGCGTTCCGCCGGTTTCCAGCATCGGATTAGCTTTCAACCCGGCTTGCCGCAATCGTCCGCGCACTTCGGCGATCACCTGCCGCGCAGCTTGCAACTCGCCGTTGCGTTCCAACGCGAGTTTGACCAGATCGTTCGTACTCGGCTCATTCGTTTGCGCCAGAACCGAAGAAGCTCCCAGAAACATGATCACCAGCAAACAGTTAAACAGGTTTAGCGACTGTAAGACGGCGGCTTTGCCGCTTGATGTGCGGCAAGTCTCTGACTTGCCGGAATTGCGCTGAATAATTTCAGGGGCTACGCCCCAATCGTTCGGGGCGTAGCCCCACAAAAAATGAACACCGACACGGAAGGCCATAGGCCTTCCGCACATCTGGCGGCAAAGCCGCAAAGCGATTTCGGCGTGAAATTTTGGTTTATTGAAATTGCTTTTCTTCATAGCTGATTTCCTGTTCGCTCTTTTTCAATGCTCGTTCGTGCAGCCAGTAAAAAATCACAGGCGTGACAACCAACACGTGCAGCAGCGACGAAACCATTCCGCCCAGCACTGGAGTGGCCAACGGCTTCATCACTTCCGCGCCTGCGCTTGTGCTCCACATAATTGGCAGCAAACCGGCGACGACCGTGCTGACCGTCATAACTTTCGGACGCAGTCGTAACACTGCGCCTTCCATTACGGCTTGCTTGAGCTGCTGGCGGGTCAGGCTTCCTCCGGTCTCTGATTTTTTGCGCTCGACGGCTTCGTTCAGGTAAATGACCATCACCATTCCGGTTTGCACCGCCGTGCCGAACAGAGCAATGAATCCGACCCAGACCGCAACCGAAAAGTTGTAGCCCAGCGCGTAAAGCAGATACACGCCGCCGGTCAGTGCAAACGGCACAGCCATCAAAACGTGCGCCGCTTCGACCAATGAGTTGTAGGTAAGGTAAAGCAGCACGAAGATGACCAGCAGCACAATTGGAGCAACAAGCTGCAACCGTTGGCGCGCGCGAATCTGGTTTTCATACTGCCCTGCCCACTCAAAGTAATATCCCATCGGCAGTTTCACGCGCTCGGCCAGCGTCCGTTTTGCTTCTTCGACAAAACTGCCCACATCGCGTCCGCGCACGTTCACCAAAACAGTTCCACGCAACAATCCGTTTTCACTGGGGATCATCGAAGCCCCGTTGACCGAGCGGATTTCTGCAAGCTGGGCCAGAGGAATTTGCGCTCCGTTTGAGGCTGGCACAATCAGTTGACCCAGAGCCTGCGGGCTGCGGCGAAATTCCGGCGCGTAACGAACGCGAACGGGAAAACGTTGCCGCCCTTCGATGGTCACGGTCAGATTGGTTTCACCTATGCCCGCGTCAATCACCTGCTGGATTGTGCCGACTTCGATGCCGTAACGCGCGGCGGCCTGACGATTGATTGTGATGTCAATATACGGCTGGCCGGTCAGAGGTTCGGGCGAAACGTTGCCAGCGCCTTTAACAGAGCGCAACGCCTCGGCGGATTCGTGAGACAAGCGTTCAAGTTCTTTCAAGTCGCTGCCAAAAATTTTCAGGCCGAGTTCGGTGCGGATGCCGGTCGAAAGCATTTCGATGCGGTTGATGATTGGTTGTGTCCAGATGTTCTGGACGCCCGGCATCGCCAGTTTGTCGTCCATTTCGGCGATCAACCTTTCGCGTGTCATTCCTGTGCGCCATTCGCTCGGCGGTTTCAGATGAACAATCGTTTCGTTCATGTTGACCGGCGCGGGGTCGGTGGAGCTTTCAGCGCGCCCGGCCTTGCCTGCCACCCAGGCGACTTCGGGAAAGGATTTGATGGTTTCGTCCTGCATTCGCATCACGCGCAGAGCTTCATCAATCGAAATCGCCGGGTCGGTGATCGGCATAAACATCACGTCGCCTTCATTCAGTTCCGGCATGAACTCGCTGCCGATCTTCGTCGCCAGGTAAAGCGCGCCACCGAAAAGCGTTGCGGCCAACATCAACGTGACAGCTTTGTGATTGAGCGCGAGACGCAGGACTGGCTGGTAAATAAAATGCAACACTCGCATCAACCGATTGTCGTCTTCCGAATGAAACTTGCCGCCAAGCAGGAAGGAGCAAAGCACCGGAACCAGAGTCACGGCAATAATCGTTGCTCCGATCATCGCAAAGGTTTTGGTGAAAGCCAGCGGGTGAAACAGCTTTCCTTCGCGACCGGCAAGCGCGAAGACAGGAACGAAAGCCAGAATGATGATCGCCATCGAAAAGAAAATCGGCCTACCGACCAGACGAGTGGATTCCAGAACCCCCGTCCACACTTGCAACCGGTCACGCGGATCAACGCCATGTTTTTCCATCCACCTAAAAGCGTTTTCAGTGACGACAATTCCGGCATCCACCAACACTCCGATGGCGATGGCGATTCCCGACAGTGACATCAGGTTTGAACTGATGCCCAGATACTTCATAAACAGAAACGAGACGAGCACCGCCAGAGGCAGCGGAATGGTGACGATCAGGATGGAGCGAAAGTGGAATAAAAAGATGACGTGCATCAACGTCACCAGAATGATTTCTTCGATCAGTGCGCGCCGCAGAGTTTCGGTAGCCCGGCGAATCAGTTCCGTCCGGTCGTAAAACGGAACGATGCGAACACCCGGCGGCAACCCGGCTTTCAACGATTCGATCTTTTGTTTGACGGCGTCAATCACTTCCAGCGTGTTGACGCCGTAACGGGCAATCACCACGCCACCGACGGCTTCGCGCCCATCGCGGTCAAGCGCGCCTACGCGAAATGCGTCGCCAAGTTTGACCGCCGCCACGTTGCGAATGTAAATCGGAGTGCCGCCAGCCGAACCTATGGCTATGTTTTCGACATCGGCAACCGATTCAATCAAACCTACGCCGCGCACCATTGACCATTGGCCGTTCTGTTCAACGACGTTGCCGCCAACGTTGGTGTTGCTTCGCTGAACGGCTTCGACCAGCGCTGAAAACGGAATCGAATAAGCGCGTAGCCGGTTCGGATCAACGTCAATTTGATATTGCTGAACCTGGCCTCCGACCGAAGCGACTTCAGCCACGCCCGGCACGGAATTTAGCTGGTAGCGTATGAACCAATCCTGCAAGGTTCGCAGTTCGCGCAGGCTGCGCCCGGTCATTCCCGGTTCCGATTCAACCGTGTACCAGAAAATTTGCCCAACGCCAGAAGCATCAGGGCCAAGCGTCGGCGTGACGCCTTCAGGCAGTTGTTTAGCAACCAGATTCAACCGCTCCAGCACTCGCGTCCGCGCCCAATACAGATCAATTGAGTCTTCAAAGATGACGTTGAGCATCGAAAACCCGAAGGCCGATTGTCCACGCACCGCGCGGACTCCGGGCAAACCTTGCAAGTTGGTTGAAAGCGGGTAGGTGATTTGATCTTCAACTTCCTGAGGGCTGCGTCCAGTCCAGTCGGTAAAGACAATCACCTGGTTGTCGGAAAGATCGGGAATCGCGTCAATGGGCGTATGCACCAACGCCCAATATCCCCAGCCCGCCAGCAACAGATAACCGGCAATGACAAGGAAGCGATTCCGCAAAGAAAATTCGATGATGCGGTTAATCATAGTGGTCGGTGGTTGGTGGTTGGTGATTGGTGATCGGCAAGAAAAGTTTGCCAACCACCAGTTACCAGCCACCAGAATTTATTTTGCCTGGACGGTCATGTTGGTCTGCCCCGAACCGTGCGAGCCTTGATATTTAACCTGCGCTTCCCAGGTTCCACCC